>JAUUYB010000051.1 GCA_030590605.1 Candidatus Woesearchaeota archaeon | reverse complement strand
GACGCGCGATTTAGTGGCGCGCCTGGCGGGGGAGGCGGACCGGGCGGACTCGCGAGTGACGTTGAACGAGCAGCGGATAGAGGACCTGCGCGGCCAGCAGGAGCGCGCGAAAGAACCGACATTCTTTGGAGTCACATTGATAGTCGAGTTAGCTCCATAGATGATGTTGTTTCCGCATACGATGTCAAACAGTACAGTGGCCAGTTCATCAGTGTTCAGTGTGATCGTTGTCTGGATTGTCTGGTTGGACGTTGCGTTACAGGTGGCATCACCTATGATATATTGGTCGGTCGATGTGCTGAAATTGAAGATTATAGATCCTGAACCGTTGATATAGAGATAGTCATCGAGTTGGTCATCATCGTAATCTTCTGCTAGGGTGAATGGTGTCGCTGTGTTGATGGTCACTGAGATCTCTTCAAGGTTCCATGTGTTGTAACCTGTATTGGAGTTTGTGCAGGTTCCATTAACTCCTCTGTATTTCATGGTCCCTGTCTTATCGAATGAGTTCATCGTGAAAAGAGTCTGTGAGAGCTTGATCGCATCGCTTCCAGGAGCCAGCTTGATGAGTTGGAAGAAATCGTTCAGGTATCCGTTGCTACCATCTGTACCGCTTACCTCAACGACCCTTATGTTTGTTGCGATCTGACCTTCGGCTTGATCTCCTGTGGTCAGAGCTTTCTCTTGCAGGCTTCCGCTTGTCTGGATAAGGACACCTGCAGCGATCGCTGCTACTAATAGAAGAGCGATAAAGATAATCAGAGTTCCGATCCCCATCTCTGCTTTTCTTGAACGATTGTAATGGACCATATTCTTCAAACCTCCTTTGATATGGAATAATATTATCAGTATACAAAATCTTGAATTTACAATTTAAATATCTTTCGATTTTTCCGAGGATACATCATCAACTAACAAGCGTCAATATATTTTTTATTAAAAATCTCGCTAGAGATTCTTCCGGGGTTTAATACTCCGCCATTTATGGCGAGATTTTTAATCCCTAAAATTTGGGTTCAAGAACACTTAGCGAGCCCGTTAAATACCCCTTATTTAGGGTGGGGATAGGGCTCGCAATAAGTGAACCCAAATTTTAGTTATCTTGTAATCTTTCTATCGGCTGGATAAAATCAAAAGGTTTAAATATTGATATCTCGATAATTGGGTCGTATGGAGTCGACGTTCAGAGAGGTGCTCGGATTTTTCAATGAGATTGGCATATATGATGTAGTACTTCCGTTTCTATTGGTATTCACGATAATCTTCGCGATCTTTGAGAAAACCAAGGTGCTTGGCCAAGAGGAGTTCGAGGGAAAGAAGTACACCCGAAAGAACCTGAATTCTATGGTTGCGTTCGTCATAGCATTCATGGTCATCGCTTCGTCGCAGCTTGTCGAGATCATAACCCAAGTCTCTTCACAGATGGTCATCCTGTTACTATTGTCTGTTTTCTTCCTCCTGCTCATCGGATCTTTCCAGAAAGAAGGAGATGGTGTATTCCTTGAGAAAGGGCCATGGCGTACTACATTCATCTGGATCATGTTCATAGGTATAGTAGCGATTTTCCTCTTTGCAATAAAGACTGCAGATGGGCAGCCGTGGCTTGAATGGTTCTTTGAGTATATCGGAACCAATTTCACGAGCTCAGCAGTCGCTTCAATAATATTAATCGTCGTATTCATAGGTTCCATGTGGTTTGTTGTCAGGGACCAAAAACCTTCTAGCGGTGGAACAGAAGGGAAATAAAAAAAACATTATCACTCTAGAAGGACCTGAAACTATAAACAATCATAAAATTAATAAAGGAAAAGATTCAGAATCAATAAAAACGAGGGATACACTATGAATTTTACAGAAGCAATCCGGATTTTTGACAGCTGGGGAATAATCGACGTGCTGGTCCCATTTATCCTCATATTTACAATCATATATGCGATACTCGTAAAGAGCGAGATACTAGGGCATAACAAGAAGAATTTCAATGTCATGGTCGCTTTCTCGATGGGTTTTATCGTAGTGGTCTCACATGTCCTGAACTGGTTTCCAGGGCAGGCTGATCCAGTCAATATTATCAACAGCGCAATACCCAGCATCTCATTGCTAATCGTCGGTATAGTCATGTTCTTACTCGTCATCGGAATACTCGGTGGACGAGCCAGCTGGATGGGTGGAAGCCTTTCCGGATGGGTCGCAATAATCTCAGCTGTTCTCGTAATCGCAATCTTTGGAAGAGCTGCAGGATGGTGGGGATCCGGTTCACTTCCTAACTGGCTCGGATGGCTCGATAATTCAGAGACTCAAGCGCTTATCCTGATAATCTTAGTCTTCGGAGTAGTGATGTGGTTTATCACCAAAGAAGATAATGAGGAAGGTGAGAGTTTCAAGCTCTTCAGCGATCTCGGCGACTTTTTCAAGGGAAAGGAATAAACTAAAATGGCAACTCCTTTCGAAGGCCTATCATTAATGGATAACTTTTCTTTTGTATTTCCATTTCTCCTTGTGCTCGTTGTAATCTGGGGTCTTCTTAACTGGGTGAAACTTTTCGGTGAAAATAAGACTGTAAACGGCATGATCGCTGTGGTATTCGCCATGATGACTCTTTTCTCGCCTATAGTGAGAGAGACCATCAATGTGATGTCTCCATGGTTCGTGCTCTTGTTCTTCTTCATCATATTTGCATTAGTAGCATTCAAGATCTTCGGGTTCGGAGATGCGGACATCATGGGCGTCATGAGCGGAGGACATAAATTCATAAGTTTCTGGGTGGTAGCACTTGTAATAATCATAGCTTTCGGTTCACTCTTCTATGTACTTGCTAACCAAGGCGGGGTCGGAACTGGGGGAGATGGTGATGTCCAGGTTACAGAAAGTGATGGAAGCGTCTCATCAGGAAGCCAGCAGAATTCTTTTTGGGCCACTATGGTACATCCAAAAGTGTTAGGATTCATCCTTATCATGTTGATAGCGATGTTTACAGTGCAACGGTTGGCGGCAGCATAATATTCTTATTTTAATTTGTTGATATTGATTTTCTAACTTTTTTGTACGCTTCAGCACCACCACTCCTCATGGCAGCAGACGGTCATCCGCTACGCGAATGCCCTACGGACCAGTCCACAAAATGAGCATAGCTCATTTGTGCCAGAAAACCAGATGGTTTTCTTGGCGTCCCCAGGTCCGACCTGTGGCGCTTACGCTATCTGTTTGAAATTAAGATATAGAAAATCATTTCCTTGCTCTGACGTTCCTTGTGATACGGGAAAGTTCAGAGACGTTTTCGGTGAAAGCTGGCAGAATCTTCTGGAACACTTTCTCCATCGCCTTAATCTCGGTCCCGACATTCAGAATGTTCTTGTCGTAATCGCCTATCTTTCCTACGACCGCTGCGTGGAGGTTGTCGAAATTGTCTTTTAGGTCATGGAACTGCTGTTCGATCTTAGCCATCCTATTCTCTGTCGCATCCTTCCATTCCATAATCTTATTTATGCTCTTGATCATCTCTTCCCATTTTTCGTCGATGATCGCTTCTGCTATCTCTTCTACTTTCGAGACTTCAGAAGATCCTGCTGAGAATGGGGGAGGCATAGAATCTATTGGGGGGAGATCGGATCCTGCCTGTGGCTGACCCATAGCTACAGGTTCCTGTTGGTACATCCCTTGATCTACCGGACCGGCAGGACTTCCCAGATCAGCTTGGTTCATGGCATCAAAGATATGAGATGAATCAAAGCCATCCCTTTGGAGGGATTGGACAATCTGGTTATTAGACAGTCCCTGTTGCCTCAGTTGGACGACTTGGTCTATAGGGAGTCCTGGAGATGGTGTAGGACCTGGGGGTGGTGTTGCAGTGGGATATTGATCTGTCATTTTTCCTTGCGGGAACGGCTGGTTGTTCGCACCTGCATATGGTGGAGGTGGTACATCATCGTTCGCCATTCTCGTTTACCTTAGTTCTATTGTGGGAATCTCTTTCTTAAATAAGTTTCTATAAAACTGGTTATTATGAAATTCTATTCCTTCGGAAGCTACTATCTTCCTCGCTAGCTCTTACTTTCATCGAGAAGCCTGCGTTCCCGTAGGGAGCTTCCCCTCGCGACGGCTGTGATGTGTTTAGCGTGGGAGCTCGGACTGACGATAGTAGCGAGGATTTCATAATAGCCTATAAAACTTTCTTTTTTTTAGCTGCCCTGTCATCGAGAGCGTCTTCTACTACCATCTCGACTTCGCGACGTGTGACGAATTGAATCGGTTCCCAAAGATTGACATATTTCTTCAAAAGCTCCACTTCTTCGCGTTTTGCGCAGAGTTTCAGCTCTTTTATGATAAGGAGCAGTTTGCTGTCGACGTTGTCGATCAGCCTTCTTAGATCGAGCATCTCCGAATTAATTGATTTGAGCTCGTTATTGGATCTCTTGTTATAGCTGATCATATTCTGTTCATTTAAAGTAGTCTTTTTGTGAAGATTAGAATATCGGTCTTCAAGTAGACGGATTTTCCTACCGAGTGCATTGAACTCTGAGCTCGTGTCGGTCTTTTCTTCAGGAATAACAGGTTTCTGGCCGAAAAGCCCGCCTTTTGGAGCGTTTCCTTTTGGTTTTTGCTGAAAAAGTCCCATGGGTAGGAATCATGTATCTCTTGTTTATTAACTTATTGAAATTTTTTTTATTAGTTTTTAGGGGGGAAGGATGAAATATATTCTACAATGTAAAATATACTTTATTATATAAACTATTAGGAAATAATACAAAATATATTTATATGAGAAGAACCAGGAAATAGATATCTCAAAGATGAAAAAGACTATCAGCGCTACAATCGACCCCTCTCTAGTGAAATGGATAGAGGATGAACTAAAGCGATCCGCAAATTGGCGGAACAAGTCGCATCTGATAGAGGCTGCTATACTCGAGATGAAAAAAAGAGGAAAATGAACAATTCAGATTGCTGTGGCTACACTGTAGTCCGCGAAGGCGAGGATACTATCCTCCACATCACCTGTGAAGGCTGTTCAAGAGTGCCCTCTCTTGAGGAGGATTCTCTTTGTATGGCCAAGACTGTCGATAAGCTCATCGAAGTAGGAGAGGTAACGAAGATCGTTTTCTCCCAAAGCAGGGACTACGAATATGACTACAATCAGACCATGCTCCTCCTGGAAATAGCCAGACTCAACAAGCACTTCGTGAACGATAATGTAGTGAACTACCGGTACTTCGGAGCTTCAGGCAGGGGAACAGACACTCTTTATACGGAGATCCAGAACATCATCTACAACGTGATGCGATCAGACCCTCTGGGTGCATATGTCGAACTCAGGAGGATAGTCAGAAGGGAGAAAATCGGACTTGAGACTGCAGTATCCAAACCTCATGCCGCAAGAATCCAGAAAGTCCTTCAACTGCTTGAATATCTTGTGAAGAATTTTGAAAAGACCAAACTCATCGCACTCGCTGAACCGTACCTCGCAGGATATATCCTTGGGAAAAGAGATGCGTATAAGAAAATATTTTTCCCTACTATCAAGCCAGATTTCATGTACACCAAACTCATGGCCAATTTCCCTGTCGATGGTGAAGAAGTCGAGAGCTACAATGTAGGTAACACAGAAGTCACAATCTTCCGGTTCATCGACAGGATCCAGACACTCTATCATATACTCCCTCCTGAATTCAAGCTCTCAGAAGATAAGTATGAACTTCTTGATCTTGCGCGTAAAATACTTGCTGAACACAAACCTAAGAAATCAGAATTTGTAAATCCTGATCGTATGCGGCAGATCTTCACCAATGTAGGTCTTGATCTGCTTTCTGAAATCGCTAAGCACAAAGGGATAGCCATAAGAGAGAAAGAGCTGCAGGAACTCGGTCAGATCCTTGTCAGATATACAGTCGGATTCGGACTTGTAGAAGTCCTGTTACAGGATGAGAAGATACAAGATATCTCTATCAACAGTCCGCTAGGTCAGATCACTATCTTCATAGTCCATGGGGATTATGATGACTGTGAGACAAACATAATCCCTACACCGACAGAAGCGGAGTCATGGGCATCTAAGCTTAGGATGATCTCTGGCAGACCACTTGATGAGGCGAATCCCCTGCTTGATACCGAGCTAGAACTCCCTGGTGCATCGACAAGGGTATCTACAATCACGAAACCTCTAAATCCTTCTGGGACATCTTTCTCATTCAGGAGGCATAGGGATAAACCATGGACGCTCCCTCTTTTCATCAAGAACAAGACCATGACTCCTCTCGCAGCAGCACTCCTCTCTTTCATTATAGATGGAACAAGGACAATGCTCATCTGCGGCACCAGATCCAGCGGAAAATCCTCTCTATTATCCGCAGTGCTAGTCGAGATCATGCGACGATATAGGATGATCACTATAGAGGACACGCTCGAACTGCCTACCCCCCAACTTCGAAGACTTGGCTATAACATCCAGCCGATGAAGGTAGCTTCGGCGTTATCGATGAATCAGTCAGAGATGAGCGCAGCGGATGGTATCAGGGCGACACTCAGGTTAGGAGACTCCGCACTTATAGTCGGTGAGGTCAGGAGTACAGAAGCTAAAGCGCTCTATGAAGCGATGAGAGTAGGAGCTTCTGCGAATGTGGTTGCAGGTACTATCCATGGTGATAGCCCATACGGAATCTTTGATAGGGTCGTGAATGATATCGGAGTCCCCAAGACCTCATTCAAGGCCACTGATATCTGTATCATAGTAAACCCGATCAAGTCAGCTGACGGACTCCATAAATCGCGAAGAGTGACCCAGATCACAGAGGTCAGGAAATCCTGGAACGACGACCCTCAGCTTGAGAATGGATTCATGGATCTCATGTCCTACAACGCGGTGACTGATAGGCTGGAACCTACAAACGAGCTCATCAATGGAGAATCAGAGATACTTAAGATGATCGCAGGAAATATCAAGGAGTTCTCAGGGAATTGGGACTCTGTCTGGAACAACATCCTGCTTAGGGAGAAGCTCAAGAAAGTACAGATCGAAGCGGCAGAGGCAACAGGGAAAGCATCATTATTGGAAGCGGAGTTCACGATCAAATGCAATG
>JAUUYB010000131.1 GCA_030590605.1 Candidatus Woesearchaeota archaeon | reverse complement strand
GCTGAAGAGGGAGATGAACTTATCCTGGGCAGTGATTATGTCATGAGTCCGAAGGATCTCTGCACAATCCCATTCATCGATCATATAGTCAAGACAGGTATTGACGCAATCAAGATTGAAGGCAGGAACAGGAGCCCGGAATACGTGAAGACAGTTGTCTCAGTCTATCGCGAAGCTCTTGACCGCATAAGAGATGGCAAGCTCTCGAATGACGATAAGGTGGATATGCTAAAGAAGCTTAAGACAGTCTATACAAGAGGTTTCTCCAGAGGTTTCTTTTTCGGGGTCCCCGGACCTGAAGAGTTCACGAAGGCCTACGGCAGCAAATCTACTGTACAAAAAGAATACATAGGCATAGTCAAGAATTTCTATAACCAGATCGATGTGGCAGAGATAAAAATAGAATCATCTCCTCTGAACAAAGGAGATAATCTGCTGATACAGGGGACTAACACGGGCGTAATCGAACAGGTAGCAGATTCTATCGAGAAAGAACACAAGAGCATCGATCATGCTGTAAAAGGAGAGCGGATCGCGATCAAGACGATCGCCCCTGTAAGACCTGGAGATAAGGTATTCAGGACCGTAAAGAAGATAAAGCCAGACTCTTGAGTGGACATTATGCCGATCTTCAAGCATGACAAAGGAAATCTGTTCTATCGACGAAAAGGTAAAGGAAAAACTATAATCCTTCTACATGGGATATTGGTTTCTTCAAGACTGTTCATGCCTGTCTTTGACAATTTCGCTAAGCATTTCGATACTATAGCTATCGATCTGCCGGGACACGGACAAAGCTCTCCCTTGACAAAGGAGTACTTAGATAATACAGAGAAGATCCTGGAATGGTTCATGCAAGACCTCGATGTATACGCACTTATCGGCCAATCTATGGGCGGACTACTCGTCAATCGGCTGATAGGCACAATCAAGCCTAAGAAAGTGATCTATATCTCCATCGCTTTTGATCCGGCGAAGATATTCAAGATCCCTGCAAGGTTCCCTGCCATTTCTGAATTCCTGTTCAAAGCGAACAAGAATATTTCGAAGACCTCAAAACTTCCAGTGAAGATCGCTTCTCTTTTGGGAGTGGATAAATGGAAAGATACAGGGTTTCTGGCAGAGCAGGTGCTCATGGCAGATCCAGCCTCGGCTTCCTGTGCTTTGAATGAGATAATGCATAGGAATCACGTCGTGAACTACCGGAAAGAGACTGAGTATCTGATGATTCACGGAAAGAATGACAAAGTGGTCCCAAATCATAGCCACATAGCAGATACGCTTCATGCAGAATATATCCATATCCCAAAAGCGAATCATGCAGCGATGATAGAACAACCGATATATGTAAGTGATAAGATCCTGCAATTCCTCATTTCTTAAGTATCTTCTTTACCTGGCTCATCGCCCGCCAGACCTGTTTATCGTTCCAGCCGAGCTTCACGAGGTGAGCATGGATATCTTTTCTTGTATGCCCTATCCGTATCCTTTTCTCGATATATGATATCAGTTTCCGTGTCTCATGCGCGTCCTTGACTCTGGAGACATGTTTATGTGCTCCTGAGATCCCTTTCTGGGCGAGTCCATGACGGATCTTATGATGGCTCTCTCCTGATCTGAGTTTGGATTCGATATAATGTTCGATGTGGATGTCAGTTGGGAAATGTTTTTTCTTGAGCAGTTCTTTGATACGTTTGATCTTCCTCTCTGTATCCTCTGGGTGCCATCCATGATGCTTAAGATCGTGGTGGATGTCTTTTTCATAGTCTCCCCTTTCAAGCCGGGTCATGATATACTCATCTGCCTTCTTATGTAGGATGCGATGCTTTACACGTTTGATATGTTTGTGAGGTTCCGGATATCCTTTTTCCAGAAGCGCCCTATGGATCTCATGGGTCTGGTGACCTTTCCGTATCCGTTCCTCGATGAAATGCTCGATCTCTCTGAGCCTTGAGACCCTTCCTGTGTGGAGGAATACTACACCGATGATGATGGAGAACGTGATGCCCATTATGATGAGCTGGATTACCCATTCAGGCAATTCTTTCCTAAGTGGAGCAGGTATCTCAGTGGCCACCGGAACGACCACAGGTTCTTCCACTATGACCTCCTCCACTGATGGTTCAATGACTTCTTCTTCCACGGCTGTTTCTCTCCGCATTGCAGATATCGCGAAATAGGAGAATCCGTCAAAAGATGCAGCATAATAACTGTAATTGACTGTCGAAAATATCCGGGTCGCAGGAACAGTCTGCCACCCTCCGTCATACCGCGAGATATTGACATCAAGATCATTTAGGTCTCTCCAGCTGTGATTGATCCTGAATGTGATAGTGACATCGAAAGCTTCCATATTCTCAGCTGTGACTTCGACGAATTGGTATGGGATACCGGAGAACTTCGGAACACTGGTCTTGTTCACGCTTTTGACTGTGAGTGTAGCTCCATTTGCCTCTTCCTTCACATAGAAAGTGATCTGTGTGAATGGGATGTATTGATTGTCGATCTCGACATTCGCCTCTTGTTCTACAGGGATATTATAATATGATTTCATGTAAGTGTCTTTAGGTACCTCAGACACTATGCTCACTCCGCCGCCGCCGCTGCTTCCGCTGCTGCCGCCTCCGCAGGTATAAGTACCTCCGCCGCATACACATGTAGCATCATAGACTGAACCGGAATAACAACTGATTACGCATCCTGTTCCCGGGTGGACCGAGCTGTCTGCATCGTCACAGTCTATGCCTGCACTACATCCTGGCCCATAGCTGTCTCCGTCGCGGTCTGTACATCCTTCTTGCTCTTTTATAGCAGAATGAGAAAGTCCGGTTATTGTAGCGACATTGGATGATGTGGTGCATGTGTAATTGCCATACGCTGCCCCAGTGCATATCACCATCTGTTCATCAGTCTGGTTGCATGCCCCTGTTATAGATCCTGCTGTAGCCCCGCTTACATCTTTTATGCAAAAGCCGGCAAGAGAACTGTTGATATCATCGATCATCACATCCTTTGTAGTTCCGCTAAGAGTGATTCCGTCCACCATCATCGCTCCATGGCCTGCGTCCCTGGTGGTATTGAGGGTCACATTTGAGAAGTTGAGGGCTCCGTTGTCGAAATCAAATGTGAATGTGACAAATGACCTGGTCTCATTCTTGATGACGATCGATTTCTGGCCTAACTGATCAGTGGAGTAGTTCGATATGCCGTTGATAGTGACGTTCAATCCTCCGACCTCGCTCGTGATGTTCTCTCCGTTTCCTATGACTATCCCTTCATCTATATAGCCGTCGCAATCATTGTCGATCCCATCGATGACTTCTGTCGCTCCTGGGTTGACTGCTGCATCATC
>JAUUYB010000032.1 GCA_030590605.1 Candidatus Woesearchaeota archaeon | reverse complement strand
CTAAGAGGATCTTGTAGAACTTCCTTGAGTCCTTGTCTAGGCTATCTTCTTCCTCCAGCTCATGCTCTATCTCGCCTGCCTGCCTTTGGATGTCTTCAACTCTCATCTGAATTGTGCTTTAATCGAATCTATGTCCTCGCATTTGAGGATGTCATTCTTCATCTGCCTGCCTCCTTTGAGACCTTTGGCGAACCAGAGTGCGTGATTGCGGATTTCAGAGAACTTCTGTCTAGGCTGGATCTTATACAACTCGAGGAACTCGAGGAAATCCTGATAACGCTGTTCTTTTGTCTGGAAAGGGAGGGATCTTCCGGTCTTTAAGTATGTATTTATCCTAGTGAACAGATGAGGGTCACCCATGGCTGCTCTTCCGACCATGATCGCATCACAACCAGTCCGTTCCAGCATGGATTTGGCAAGCTCTGGGGATCTGACGTCGCCATTCCCGATGACAGGAATCGATACAGCTTCCTTGACCTGCCTGATATACTGCCACTTAGCTTTTCCTTCATACTTATCTTTTTTCGTCCTAGCATGGACAGTAATCGCGGATGCGCCTGCTTTCTCTATGATTTTTGCGGTCTCTACGCAGTTTATTGATTGATCGTCCCATCCTATACGGATCTTTGCTGTGACGGGTATATCTACGGCCTTGACTATCTTTGAGACGACATCATGAATACGGTCCGGGTGCCTGATGAAATAACAGCCGGCTTTCTTACCAAGCTGGTCACCGTCACAGCAACCGAAGTTGATGTCGATGATCTCAGCGTGATGCTGGATGTAGGAGGCTGCTTCTGCCATCTTCTCGGGCTTAGCCCCTATCAACTGGGCTGCTACAGGCCGCTCTTCATCAACGAAATCAGCGTATCTCTCCATGATCTTGTCCTTGTCACCGAAGAAGTCATCTACGTTTATCATCTGACTATAGATAAGGCCTGCACCTGCTCTCCTGCAAAGGACCCTGAACGGAAGACAGTTCACTGCAGCCATCGGAGCCAGGAATATGTTTGAGTCGAGTGTGAGGTCTCTGATCTTTAGTTTCGTGTTCATCGTCTCGTTGGAATAACGTAATCTATATAATCCTTATTCTAAATCTTTAAATATCTCCCGGGAGACCTGATAAAGTATGTATCGCAAGAAAGCTATTTACGCGTTGCTGGTTCTTCTCGTCCTCTTCGGGTGCTCATTCATGATTGCGCTTGCAAGCCTTCTACGTCAGTCTGCGCTACTCGGAATCGGTCTTGGTTATAAGGTAGAAGGATGGGTCACAATCGTATTCTCGATTATCGGGATCATCCGTGTGCTTTTCGAAATAGTGATCATAGAGAGATCGTAAAAACATAATTTTCTAAGAAATAAGCTCACTCTTCTTCGGAATCCTGGTCGTCATACTCGATGTCGTCATAGCTCTCACTCGAGAAAATCCTGGTCATATCCAGCCAGCCATCCTTTGAGATCGTTCTTTCCATTTTCGTCATCTCCTATCAACAATATCTGATGAGGTTTAAAAATATTATTGTTTTGGAACTGCTATTTCAACCCGCTCTCTAACTCTGCTACCCTATTCTTCAAGTTCTCGATCGTCTTCGTGTTATCCTGCTGATTCAGGAGGGAACCGCATTCAGGGCATTTGAAACCGAATTCTGTAGCCTGATCGAAATCTAACCGCGTGCAGATGTTTGGGCAGAGGAAATATGAGTTCTTGTTCATCTCTTCTTTCTCGAGCTTCTCCTTAAGCTTCTCGAGGGTCTCTTTGTTCTTTTGCACCATGACCTGCTTGAGCCGCTTGAGATTGAAGGTCCAATAACTGATATACCATCCTTTGATCCTGTCCTTCTTCCGGTTGTAGGTGACAATATTCCAGTCATGGAGACGATAGAGCATATTCCGGGTAGTATTAACCTCAAGATTCGTGTTTTCTGCAATCTTGAATTCTGAGATATTCTTCCGGTTCCGCAGATATTTGACAATAGGGATTACATCCTCTCCTATTATCTCGGAGATAGTATCATAGATCAGCTTGTTTGTCATTGTCAGTTTCATAGTGTCTAAGGAACCTCTTTTTGTTCTACTCAATAAATAACAGAGGTCATATTTATACTTTTCGTTTTTTAACCACTTCTTAGTAACAACTTTCTGGTATTGCATACCTGGAAATCCTTCCTCTAAGCGGTCAATAATCGTCGCATCCCCCCAATCCATTCACTTTGCCAGTAATCCTTTATAAACATTTCGAAAGACAAATCCCTAATATCATTTATAAACGATTTGAAAAAATCATGCATCAATATTTAATCCTCGTCGGTATCTCCTTCTTTTTTCCAGACTCAAGAAAACCACAACATTTTTAAATAAACTAAGATTTCTAGAATTCGGTTTAGAGGTTCTGTATACATTCGAGGTAGATTTAATAATGGCAAACATTTATGAAGTATCACCACAAGAGCTAATCGAGAAAACAGCAGAGGAACTAAAGAAAATCCAGGAGATCAAAGCTCCGGACTGGGCTGAGTTCGTCAAAACAGGCATGCATAGAGAAAGACCGCCACTCAGGAAAGACTGGTGGTATCTCAGAGCAGCAGCTGTCCTTAGATGGGTCCATATCAGAGGTCCAGTAGGTGTCTCCAAGCTCAGGACTAAGTTTGGCGGAAAGAAGAACAGAGGCGTACAGCCTGACAAGTTCTTCAGGTCATCAGGAAACATCCTAAGAAAGATCCTACAGCAGCTTGAAAGCGCTGAGCTTGTCAAGAAGAAGGATGACTCAGTCCACAAAGGAAGGATAATCACACCGAAAGGAATCTCACTGCTCGATAAGAATGCAGGAGCGATCAGAGCCAAATAAGGAGGACCCGTTCCCCCATATGGAAGCCATCGTACGGCAAAGGCTAACTAAAGAGGCACTCCAAAGATACGGCAATATCAGGGCAGCAGACCAATTGAAGGCACGGCAGATCATCGCCATCCTTTACCAGATCATCCAAAGCGGAAAGGTCCAGATGATAAGTGATGCACAGCTGAAAGAGATGCTCAAAGGAATGAACCAACAACGCAAAATGAATATCAGAAGGGTATAAAATGGCAAGATTCATACATATAAGCAGGAAATTACGACTAGCAAAGAAAGGGAGACAGACCAGGTGGGCACCATTCTGGACAGTCCCTAAAATCTACGGTCAGGGAAGGCGAGTCCATCCAGGCAGACACACTGAAGTGAAGAGAAGCTGGAGACGGACCAATACCAAGGTATAGGAAAATGGCAGAAGAAAAGATAAAGGTAGTACTCGAACGGACCTATAATGTTCCACTACGGAAGGAATTCCAGAAAGCACCTAAGTATAAAAGAGCCAAAAAAGCATCGACAGCTCTTAAACAGTTCCTATCCAGACATATGAAGTCAGAGAACATCAAGCTCGGAACCACGCTCAACATGAAGCTTTGGGAACGTGGGATCAAGAACCCACCTCACCATGTAAATGTCAGCGTGAAGAAGATGGAAGACGGTGCAGTGATGGCTGATCTCGTAGGCGCAGAAAAAGAAACAAAAAAAACGTCTGAACCTAAGAAATCAGAGGCAAAAAAAACACCTGAGCCTAAGAAACCAGAAAAAACACCTGATAAACCAACTGCTAAAAAAGAAGCAAAACCTGAGCAAACGAAAGCTTAGAATATTCCTATGACAACGAAGCTCCCGTTCGAACGCATAGAGAGAACTCAACTTGTGAGAAAACCTTACAAGACAGATACCAAGTTCGGGAAACCCCCTTCTGAAAGAAGTGTAGAAGAACATATCAATTATGGGATAATCAACATCAACAAGCCAAAAGGCCCTACTTCTCACCAAGTAAGCGCATACGCAAAAGATATCCTAAAACTCAAGAAATGCGGGCACTCAGGAACTCTTGATCCAAAAGTCACAGGGGTCCTGGCAGTCGCAACCGGACGAGGCACAAGGATCGTCCAAGCACTCCTATCTGCAGGAAAAGAATATGTGTGCGTCATGCACCTCCACAAAGAGATTCCAGAAGACATAGTCAGAAAAACTATGGAGAGCTTTGTCGGAAAGATCAAACAGATGCCGCCTATCAAATCGGCAGTAAAACGTCAGGAACGGTTCAGGAAAATCTACTACATCACAATCTACCAAATCAAAGGTAAAGACGTCCTGTTCAAGGTCGGATGCCAGGCAGGAACATATATCCGGAAACTCTGCCACGATATGGGTCAGAAGATGGAAACAGGCGCACATATGGCAGAACTCATCAGGACCAAAGCCGGACCGTTCAAAGCTGACAATATGGTCACACTCCAAGACCTAAGAGACGCAAAGCATTACTATGATACTGAAAAGAAAGAGAAATTCATCCGCAAAGTCATCCGACCCATAGAAGATGCAGTCATGCACCTTCCGAAGGTATGGATACTCGACTCTACAGTCGAATCGCTCTGCCACGGCCAGGACCTCGGAGTTCCGGGCATAAGCATGGCAGAGAGCGAGATCCAAGTGGATGAACTCATCGCAATCATGACGCTCAAAGAAGAATTAGTCGCACTAGGGTTCGCCAAGATGATCTCAAAAGATATGATAACCAAAGAAAAAGGGATCGCGATCAGGTGTTCTAAAGTATTCATGGAACCAGGGACCTATCCTAAGATCAATCCACGGTGAAAAGAGTGCTGTCGTGATCGACATCGAATAATCCTAATCTGGCACCGGCATCAAGCCATCCATGCGCATAATTGAGTGCAGCAAAAGCATTCACGATATCTCCTTTCTTCTGGAAATGTCCTGCGTCCCTGAAGTATCGTGTCGCCATGTCAAGGAAATCAACTCCCTTCTCCTTCCAATCAAACTCTCCAGATTTGGTTAGTTTGACTTTCTTCAGGGCCCTGCCTGTTACGTCGAAATAGTTGGCGAGCTTTTTGTCTGTGATCTCTCTTTGCATTGATTGGATAGATTGTTTGCGGATTTATATATCTTTTGCCACAGAAAACTATTTATAATAAACCAAGTCCTTTAATCGAGATGGAAATCAAGGATAAGGTAGGGGAACTCGAAAAGACAACTACATTCAAGAATTGGAGGAAGGAACACTCCGACTATTTTCTCACTCATGTCTTCAAGATGCTTGACAAGGAGAACGAAGACTCCTGGCAGGTAGGCTACTGCAATCCTGACACAGATGCAATCCAGACTTTCAATATCAATCCAGAAGGAACTGAACTCATGGAGGAATCAGAGCCTTTCAAGAAACCAGGGACCAGAGTAAAAGAACTCAATCTAGAGAATGTGGATATCGACCATACAAAAGCTCTTGAGACTGCACGCAAGATGCAGATCGATAAGTATTCGAAAGACCTTCCGACTAAGACATTCTTCATACTTCAGAACATCGATAAGGATACAGTGTATAATATCACTTTCTTTACAGCTTCATTCAAGACGCTGAATATAAGGGTTTCATCCACTACCGGGAAAGTGGTGAAGGATGAGCTTAATTCGTTCTTTTCTTTTAGTAAATAAATTGTTATTTCTCCTGATTGTTTTTTCAACCCATACGAAAACAACACCACAGGCACGGACGTCCGTGAAAGCACGTACTATTACGCCTCGAACAACCCTATACTAAAGTATAGGAACGCTCGATGCTCCATCCGGCCTATGTTGTTTTCTCCTTTGGAGAATCCATCAATAAGATAAAAATAAAGAAACTTTCACTTCTCTTCATAGAATTCTACTTCGCCGTCAAGGTAGATGCCTTTCTCGAGCTTTACCGGGCGCCAATCATCCACTACCAATTCTGCCTTAAGCCATGCTGCGAGCTCTTCTGGATTTCCGATCGTCGCAGAGAGACCGATCAACTGCATACCTTTGACAATCTCTCTCATTATAGTTATGATGATCTCCAATGTCGGCCCTCTTGAGTTATCGTTCAGAAGATGGATCTCATCGATTATCAGAGTCTTTACCCTGCTAAGCCAGGATGCGCGATGCCGAATCAAAGAATCCAGCTTTTCAGATGTACATATGATAAGATCTGAGTCAGCAAGCCTTTCTTCTTTACTGTCCAGGTCGCCGATTGATATGGATACTCTCAGAAGGCCGCTATACTTTTCCTTGAATTCCTTGTATTTCTCGCTAGCCAGAGCTTTCAGGGGGACTATATAGACCGCTTTGCCATCTCCTGATGTGATGGATCTTGCAGCTGCCATCTCTGCTATCAATGTCTTGCCTGAAGCAGTAGGAGTACAGACCAAGATGTTCTTCTTTTCGAAGAGACCTGCTTTTATCGCCTTCTTCTGGGCAGACCTAAGCTCAGTGATCCCTGCTTCCTCGTATACCTTGAGGATGTCAGGCGGGAGCTTGCCCTTTAGTTCCTTGATCATGATACTGGGGGTGTGGATGGAATGTATTTATAGGTTTGGTTAAGGTTTTTAAGCCGCACCTCATTTCACTCCTTCTATGACTGAGATTATCGAATCATACCTGGAAATCGAACGTGCCAAAAATACGTTCTTCGAGGAACTGGATTTCTGTAGTCCAAACTGCATCCAAAAACCTTTTTCCAATTTCAAGTTATCAAAAAGGGGGCGAATGCTTACATTACCTGGTTATGTCGGGTGCTGCCCTCGAGATTATTTCGATTCTATCATGGATACTGACAGCCTACGATTGGAATGGATCCGACTCGAACGAAAAAACAAATTCGGAAAACCCAAGAACAAAGACCCCAAGATCCCTATGATAGGAAGAGCCTGCGGATACCACTCCCGAGAAACCGGCTGCAGACTGACATCTTACAAACAGCCTATCTGCATCTCCTATGTATGTAATGAGCTAAAAGAATATGTCTCAAACACATTTGATATACACTTAGACCCGGTCGTTGAAGGCAAGAGACTGGAACAACTTCTTATAGGGGAGCTCTCGAAGCAGGAAATCAACAATCTCATAATCCAGGAATGGGAACACGTCGCACAGGTAAGGGCAATCAATGGTTCTTCACATTATGATCGCACACTGACATCCTGCGTAAGATGATCTATCCGCTATAGAAATCAATCGCCTTCTCAAAATCTGACTTCGTGAACTCCGGCCAATACTTATCAGCGAAGTATATCTTTGATTCTACAGAATCCCACAACAAGAACCCTTTCAACCTATGCGCCTTCCCAGTCTTTATTATCAGATCAGGAGGCATGAAATAAGAAGTGTATAGGGTCTCCTTAAGAGAAACCTCATCCAATGAGTCAGGATCGAGCTTCCCTGCCATCGCCTGCATGATAAGCAGCTTGCATGCATCGACGATCTCTTTTTGTCCATGGTAGTTTATACAGAAGTTCAGGAAGAACTTGTCGTAATCCCTTGTCTCACTCACGAGATCTTTTATCGGATCCACCACCCTGCCAGGAAGATCGTACCATTTACCGAAAACGCTCACCTTCACCTGGTTAGTGTGTATGAATTCACCTTCGACCAATTTAGTGAAGAGAACTATAAGAAAATCCATGAACTCTCCGAAATGAGGGCTCTTCTTGAGATACTCAGGGAAAAGATTGAACGTGAGAATCGGGATATCCAGATCGATACTCTCTTTGATGATATCGATCATGTTCTGGAAATTCTTCTGGAACACATCTTCAATAGGGACCTTGTTCTTGCTTGCATATACAAAAGATCCATCCATAGTCAACGCAATATGGTTAGGACGCTTAGTAGAATTCTTCTTGAACAGCTTAATCACACAATCTCCCCCAAACAATGGGATTCGGGAAAACTATATAAACATTATGACTGACCAATCAATATATGATTTTCATCCTGTTCTCAATATGCCTCATCGGTCTCATAATCGGATCCTATACTGACTTTAAGACCAGAGAAGTACCGGACTGGCTGAATTATGGGCTGATCTTTGCGGGACTCGGTCTTCGTGCGCTCTTCTCAGGCATATTTCTCGACTGGAGCTATATCATAGAAGGCATCCTCGGATTCGGAATCTTCTTCATCCTCGCAATAGTCATGTTCTACACAGGCCAATGGGGGGGCGGCGACTCAAAGATGCTGATGGGGCTTGGTGCACTCATAGGATTGACATTCGAGATAGACACATTCCTAGCAGCATTCTTCATCAACCTCCTTTTCGTCGGAGCGATCTACGGGATGGTCTGGATGGCCTGGCTCATCATCTCAAAATGGAAAACTTTCGTACCTGTATTCAAGAAAGAGATCGTTACCCGCACCAAGATGAAACTACTTTCATTTGTCCTAGGCCTTACCCTCCTAATCGCTGCATTCTTCACTGTAAATATACAGACAAAACTTTTCCTCCTCATCGGTGGAGCAGGCACACCAGCTGTATTCTATCTCTGGATCGCAATCAAAGCAGTCGAGAAAACATGCATGATAAAAGAAATCCCAGTATCAAAGCTCACAGAAGGCGATTGGATCGTAGATGACGTCAAACATGGGAAGAAAGTCATCTGCGGACCAAAAGACCTCGGCATATCAAAAAAACAGATAGCAGAACTCAAAAAACTTAAGATATCAAAAGTAGTAGTCAAAGAAGGCATACCCTTCATCCCGTCATTCCTGCTCTCCTTCCTTGTCACCCTCGGCACCGGCAACCTCATCCTTTTCTTTCTTCTGTAACCAGACTGAAACACCAAGACCTGCAAGGAACAACAAAAACCCGATAATCAAGACGATATAGTTCCTGAGCAAGATGATCATCACCAAGAAAAAAAGAAGATAGATAGAAGTCGCATAGAACCCAACTATCTTCTCGCCTAAGATACCGACCAATGCGATTATCAGGAAAAGAAAGGAAAAAATCAGAAGCGCCCAATCAAGGCTTGACACAATCTTACCGAACCTGAAGAAAGTGATGAGCGTAGAAACAGACACGAAAGAAATCGCAAGCAATATCGCAAAGACCAGATTACCCTTACGCATACCAAATTACGAGTGTTAAACATATTTAAACTTTTGCAAACGTTTAAATATCCTTTAGAAGTCCTAAAACTCAGGTGATTCCATGGCAAAACGACCCAACATCATCCCAAAGGCCCCAATCGCGCGTATACTCATGAATGCAGGCGCAAAACGGGTGAGCGCCCAAGCAGTAAATGTATTTACTGAAGTCCTCCAAAAAATAACTGAAGACATCGCAGAAAGAGCAGGACGCCTCGCCAAGCATTCAGGACGGAAGACCGTGAAGGAAGCTGATATCAAGCTTGCAATAAAGTAAATACATGGGCAAGTAATTCAGCCTGGTAGAATGCCCGGTTGGCATATAAAAATCCAAGATTTTTAAATCTGGATTTTGCATCCAGAAATCGGGTTGCCCCGGGTTCAAATCCCGGCTTGTCCACTTTTATTCTTACGATATATATGATAATCCAGATATGGATTTGAACCCGGCATAATTTGGCCAAGGGCCAAAAAAGCTCCTGGTTCACGCAAAGAAATCAAAGATTTCTTGCGCAGGGAAAACTTTGTTTTCCCTTGAATCCCGGCTTGTCCACTTTTTCTATTCCTTTATCAAGACTGCATCTGAGTGGAATTTGAACCCGGTTGGATTTGGCCAAGGGCCAAAAAAGCTCCTGGTTCACGCTCAAAAATCAAAGATTTTTGGCGCCG
>JAUUYB010000128.1 GCA_030590605.1 Candidatus Woesearchaeota archaeon | reverse complement strand
CATAAATGCGTCTCTTATCATGACGTCTCATAGGATTATTAATGAGTTTTATGAGAATAAGGATACTGGGTTCATGAAGGAGTTTGGGCCGTATACGATAACGATGAAGGTGTATACTAACGATGAATAAGAAAGGTTTTTTTCTCTTTGCTCGCACTCATCATCATAGTGTTCTTCTTTGCGGTCCGTAGGACACCGAGAAAACCAACTGTTTCCTGGTGCAAGACATGGACGTAGGCTATTTTGAAATCTTCGCTACTATAGTCAGTCCGAGCTTCCACGCTGAACACATTGGAGCCGTCGCGAGGGGGCGCTCCCTACGGGAACGCAGGCTTCTCGATGAAAGTAAGAGATAGCGAGGAAGATAGTAGCTTCCGGAGGGATAGGATTTCATAATAGCCGGAGTGTCGTTCTATTAAGTGGAGACCAAATATATGTTTTTATTAGATATACCTGCTGATTTTGGTGCCTTGGGATTACGCACCGAAAGGTATTTATGCTCTTTATCATCATCTTTGTGTTTATGAGTGGGATACTCCTTTCTGAATTCATAAACGCTTTTAAAAAGCATTTCACTGAAGAAGAGGCGAATAAGATAATGAAGGATGCGATAGATAAGGCAGGATTCCTTCCAAAGAATGAATTTACTAAAGCAGAAGGGCTTGAGTTATGTTCGGTTCTTGTCCTGAATGAAGACAGGATGGTCAAGACCGTCGCTCTCATATTGAAGCCAAGAATAAATATGATGTATGGTTAAATAGCACAGTAGAAAATCGTTGTGGTGTCTATGGTATTATCTCAAGTATCTTCCGAAGATCTTTCTCTTTGACCACTTCATCCGCAATCTCGTTCAATCGTTCGGATTTTGAATTGAAAGAGATAGAGAATCCAGCAGCTGAAGCGATCTGGAGGTCATTGTTGTGGTCTCCTACAAATATGCATTCTTCAGGTGTCACATTATGGTGTTCCGCAATCTTAGAGAGCCCTAACGCTTTGTTCTCCATGTCATACTCTGTGAAACGGGACGAGATTATTTTCCCATCGGTATCGAAATCAAGTTCATTGATGAGGATATCTGAGAACATGTTCTTGTGGTCTGGAAATATTTTATCGAGTACGAATGAGAGCGATCCTGATATGATAGCAAGGATATACCCTCTTTTTTTGAGTTCTTCGATAGTCTCCACAGCACCTTTCATGGGTTTTAAGGCGGATATCGCATCAAGCAGCCGTTCCCGATCCGCGCCTTTCCTTTTCCATTCTTCGATCTCTCTTCCAGCCCATTCTGCATAACTTATTTTTCCGCCAAAGAATTTCTCAGCTAACTTTTTTCGTGTTGTCTGATCAGTTCCGAAATATTCATGTAATGTCTGCCAGATGAATATCGTGTCATCTACAAGTGTTCCGTCGAGGTCAAAGCATACTATCTTGTATTTACGTTCCATTGTTTTCATCTAAGTGAGAGCAGGATGATGTTGATTGTGATCAGGACTATCCCTGCATATTGTAATGGTCTTAGGCGTTCTTTGTATACGATCATTCCGAGAATTACAGCTACAAGTCCTGCTGCTGATGCTATCGGGCTGACTATTGAAACTAGTGAATAATACATTCCCATGTTGAAGGCGACGATTGCACTTGCGACAAGGACAATTATAGATATGATAATCTTCCATCCATGGATATTGATGGCAAGAGATTTCTTATACTTAAAGAAAGGGAGGAACGCAAGAAATATCATGGATTCTGTGTAGAATCCTGTCATGATGGGTCCGATGTCCTCGCTTATCAATCTATACATGAGGAATATGACTCCCCAGATAACAAAAGTAGTAAGAGCAAGCAGTATAGATTTTTTGCTCGCTTTGCCTGTATGTTTGATAGAGATGAATATGATGCCTATTATGATGAGTGCTATATAGATATAACTCTGGATATCTAGGACTTCGCCGAGTAAAAATGCTGCGAGTATGATTGTGATGACTGTGTTAGCATTTACGATTGGGACAACGATTCCCACATCACCTTCCTTCATTGCTTTAGAGAATGTGTAGTATGCAATTGCTCCAAGCACTCCGAAGATTATTATCAACAACCAGGTTTTAGGCGATGGAAATGCGAGGCTTCGAGATGTCAAAGCATAGATGAGAAGAAGTATAGCAGTTCCGAATGTGCGGACTGTCCCGAATGTGACTGCATCTGTTCGCTTCATCGCACCTTTTACGAGGAAGTTAGAGGTACCGAAGAAGAGCATAGCTGCGAGACCGAAGATGACGCCTACGAGATAACTCATATCACCTGATTGCAGGATACTCCTTATTATTCTTTCCTATCTTCTCTTTGAACCAGACAGAGATCCAGTAGAATGGTACGCTGAAATATCCGAGTTTCTCGAAGCGTCTCATCGACGTGGTCACATAGGATGATTTGATGTATCTGTAGCTGCCATGAGATACTGCAGAATAGACGAAATCCTTGTCCTCGCGTTTATTGAGTTTCTCATTGAACCCCCCTACTTTATCGAAGATTTCCCTGGTGCAGAAAATGATGCCGTTCGTACCATGGTACATCTTTAATGAGAATACTATATTCTTGAGTGTCATGAACACCTTGGATTTCAGGTGAGCAGGATGAGGCTTGACCCATAGGCTCCCTACATCATATTTTTTTATTATCAAAAGGATTCTTTTTATTCCTCTCTTTGAGATGCGGGTGTCTGCATCGAGGAAGATGAGCGCAGGTGCATCAGTAGATTTGGCACCGATATTTTTTGCACGCGCAATCCCTTTTTTCTTCTCTGAGATGAGTTTGACTCTTTTATAGCGATTGACGATCTTTTCGGTAGAATCTGTGCATCCGTTTGCGACCACTATTATTTCTGTAAGACCATTTTTTGCAGCGAGAACTGATTCGAGGGTCTTTCCTATATATCGCTCTTCATTATACGCAGGGATGATGACAGCTGCTCTCATGTAGAATTCGTTTTGGAGCGTCGTTTATATTATTTGTCCTTATTAACTACTGATAGTTTGATGTTAAGCTCCTTCAGCTGGATATCTGATATCTTTGATGGCGATCCGTCCATCGGACACTGGGCTGCTTTGTTCTTTGGGAATGCGATTACTTCTCTGATATCGTTGAATCCGAGCATAAGAGCGACAAGTCTGTCTACTCCGAGACCCATGCCTCCATGTATTGGTGCTCCATATCTATAAGCATCCAGTAGGAATCCGAATTTTTCGTTCGCTTCTTCTTCGCTCATACCGATGATCTTCATCACTCTCTTCTGGATTTCAGGGTTGGATATCCTTATGGATCCTGAACCTAGCTCAGTTCCATTTAGCACTATGTCCATGAGGTCGCCTGTCACTTTTCCTGGATCATCTTCCATTGTATCGACAAATTCCTTATTT
>JAUUYB010000104.1 GCA_030590605.1 Candidatus Woesearchaeota archaeon | reverse complement strand
GATAATCCCAAACCATGAAGACCCTAGGCAAAGGCGCAGAAGCGATTATCTATCTGAAAGATGGAGATGTATTGAAAGACAGATTGGTTAAGCCCTACAGAATCCCTGAAATCGACATACCGCTCAGACGTTCTCGGACTCGACGGGAATCGAAGATATTGGAGAAACTCAAAGCAGCGGAATTTCCTGCTCCAATACTTATCCAGACAGACAGACAGAGTCTTATCACAATGGGTAGGGTTGTCGGTGAGAAAGTACGAGATGTGATTGAAAAAAATGACACACTTCCGATCTGCAAACAAATCGGAGGACTTATCAGAAAACTCCATGATCTCGGTATCATCCATGGAGACCTGACCACCTCTAACATGATCCTCAATCCTTCAGGCAAGGTAGTGTTCATAGATTTCGGACTTTCCTTCTTCTCAGAAAAAGATGAAGATAAAGCTGTGGATCTCCATCTCATGAAGCAAGCCCTTGATTCCTCTCATTATCGTATATCAGAAAAAGGATTCAATGCAGTCCTGAACGCATATGGTAAAAAAGCAGTCATCCGGAGACTTGAAAAGGTCGAACAAAGAGGAAGGAACAAAGGGAAACATTAGACAAAACATTTTTATAACCAAACCCCACTATATTCTATCATGAACCTCGAGACTCCAAAAGGTATGAAAGATTCACTTCCTGAGGAAGAGATCGTCAAGCAAAATATCATCCGTAGGCTTACCTCTATCTTCGAGCTCTATGGGTTCTCTCCGATGGACACTCCTGCTGTCGAGAAATGGGATGTGCTCTCAAGCAAATATGCAGGGGGAGAAGAGATACTCAAGGAGACTTTCAAACTTTCTGACCAGGGAAAACGTTCGCTAGGACTAAGATATGACCTGACTGTTCCTTTTGCAAGAGTTGTCGGCATGAACCAGAAGATGAAGATGCCTTTCAAACGATATCAGATCGGCAAGGTATGGCGGGATGGGCCTATAGGGATGGCAAGGTACAGGGAATTCTGGCAATGCGATGTCGATGTGGTAGGCGCGAAGACGATGGGCTATGAATCCGAGATCCTGTTCTTAGCCGCCAGGTTCTTCAAGGAATCAGGCCTGAAACCATTGATACGTATCAATAATCGCAAAATCCTAAATGATATCATGGAGTATCTTAAGATCGAGAAAAAGCTTCGGGACACTGTGATCCTTTCTGTAGACAAGCTAGCTAAGGCAGGAAAAGAAGAGGTCACGAAAGAACTGACAGGAAAAGGAATAGATAAAGACAAGATAATAGAGCTTCTCAAAATCATCACTCCCTCAGGGACAAATAAAGAAGCGATCAAACAGCTCAAGAACCTGATACCTGATAGTATCGGGCTGACTGAGATATCTGATGTGCTTGATAGATGCAATGGGCTTGACGTGGTCTTCGATGCTTCACTTGCACGAGGACTGTCGTATTATACAGGCACCATCATCGAGATATTCCTAAAAGGGAGCAAGGTCACTTCATCTGTCTGCGCAGGAGGCAGATACGATGATCTCATCGGAAAGACCCTTGGAGGCGGAGAATTCCCTGCAGTAGGCATCAGTTTCGGCCTCTCACGCATCTATGATGCTATCAAAGAGACAGGAAGGAAGACAGTCTCAGACCTATATGTGATACCTATAGGGACAGATTGCACTAAGATAGTCGAAAAACTTAGGGATTTGGGTGTAAAGACCGAAATGGATCTATCAGGCAGAGGACCGTCTAAGAACATGAAATATGCCAATTCCCAAGGGATTCCTTTTGTCGCATTTGTCGGCGAGGAAGAACAGAAATCCGGCAAACTCAAGATTAAAGATATGGAAAGCGGAAAGGAATCTGTAGTCGGTATAGACGAAGTACCTCGATTGATATTAGGCACTTAGTCAGAAAAGGGTTTTCCACCATAGATTTTGAACCGGAGCCTATCAACAGAAAGCTTTTTAAATGAATCACGTTTTCTAAATAGAACCATGAACGGTAAAATCGCAAATTTCAGAGGAGGACGACATACTCAGTACAGCAATCAGATGATCGTCATCCCTGAAGGCATCACTAAAAAAGAAGATGCAGAAAAGCTTGTCGGAAAGAATGTTGTGTGGAAATCTCCAGCAAGCAAAGAGATAAAAGGAAAGGTCCAATCAGCACACGGCAATTCAGGTGCAATCAGAGTCCTTTTCGAGACCGGGATGCCAGGACAGTCGCTTACAAATTCTGTCACTATCAACTAGATTCTTAATTACGTCGATTAAAGAAAAAAGTTAAAAAAAGAAATAGTACTATTCAGTCTCTGAATCTCCAGATTGGAGTTCTAATCCTACCCATTTGGCCATCTTGAAGATCTGTCTGCCATCGACCTTGACTGCTGCCCTGAATTTTTCATAACTTTCCTTAACAGCCACAAGTTTAGCTGCAGGATACCCTTCTTCCTCAAGCTTATTGATATGGATCTGGTAAAACCCATGTTCACTCCGTTCTTCAGTCGCTTCAAGAAGGTGTGAGTAAACAAGATGGATGAAGTGAAGAGCATTTGCGATATCCTGGAACAATACCTTCCTGATGTCACCCTCTTTCCTTAATTCTTCTATAAGCTGATTAACACACTGTGCTAATGCAGTGTCATCTTTTTTACTGAGGTTCTCTTCTATCTTATAGTATAAGCGCAGTATGATTTCCTGTTCTTTCTTTTCAGCCCTGATCTTCTTGATTTCATCGACTAATTCCTGAAAAGTCCTTCCAGCCAGAAATTTATCACCCATAACCCGCATGTATTTCAATCTATCTTCACGGTTCCTAAGCATATCCAGCTCTTCAGTAATCACTTGCTTAACAGAGACCTGAGTAGCTTTTATGATTGCTTCATACTCATGCTCCTCTTTTTCAAGAAGATATGCAAGGTCAGAATATGCTTTCCCCTTATCCTTCAATGTAGCTAGAAGATCATGGAGTTTTTGCTTATCCTGGAGCTCTTTTTTGATCTCGTCGAGTTCAATCTTGAATTCATCCTGCTCGATAATCTTCCTATTCTCCTCTTCATCAAAATATATATCAAGAAGTTTCAGCAGTTCCTTACTCGTCTCCTCAATATCCCCTTCATCTTCCGCTTTCTTGAGTTTTACAGTGGTCTCTGCTAAATCCCCTAGTAATTTTCGTATCTTTATCATCCGGTTCCTGCACTGCTTTGCGAGTCCTGCAAGCCCTCTTAAGTGCATGAACGACATTGAAGTTATCATATTCTTTACCTCATTATTTTCTGTTTGATTTTTACTTTTATATTTTGTTATTATTGAATGGTTATTTTGATTATGCTACTTTTCGCATACCATAATCATCTGCAGCCGGCGGTCTGACCTGGACTGGAGGTCGCTTTTTCCTGTATCTATCCATCTGGAACACATTTGAGGGCGCTACTTCCCCTTGTACAGCAACTGGCAGGTCCTTCACGAATTTTGCGAATGCCTCTATCCTTACACCTACGTTGTCCTTTATCTGCTTTGTCTCGCTGTAGAGCTGGTGAATCTGTAGATATGCTTCCTTTAGCTTCTTCACCTGAGCCATTACTTCCTCGATGTCTGGCAAGAGCCTTAACGCAATCTCTTGTGCCTCTGACTTATTCTTTGCATCAGAGTATTCTTTTGAGACCTTTTCCATGGATTCCTCGAGACCTGCTACGATCTGCAAAAATGCTTCGCTTTGGTCTTTTACCTTCATGTAAGATTCCCTTAATGTGCTAATCTCCTGAGGAGCTACAGCAAGGTACTGATGAACCTGAGGATACTGCTTTTCTATCAATGCCTTATCTCTTGGATTTAGTGATTCAAGTACTTCCCTATAAATTGCGATCTCCTCCATATCCGCCTCGTTAACCTCTCCGACAATGCCTCCGATTATTATGAGATCCAATTGTATAGGTTTCAAGCTTACTTCCTGAAGATCGATCGTGATCTTAGTTATGACTTTAAAATTCTTCCCCCAAACCCAAGGATTCTTGGCATCCTTCACTTCTTTTAGCAGGTCCTCTACCTCTTTGTAATAATTCAGGTTCCTTTCCTTGTCCTGCATAGCTGAGAACCATTTCTGGATATCCTGCGCAAGCACCCTATCAAGTTTTGCCTGAAGGTTTGAAGTCCGGGTCTTGATTTCATTGATCGTCTGGATCAGTTCTTTTTTTGTAGTACGGGTGCCTCCATCATCTCCAACTGGAACATTGACCTTGAATGAGAATGTGGATTTCGGCAACGCTTCTCCGGTAGCTGTCCGGACAGACTGGACCTCTAACTCGCCTCTTCCTGACTTCTTAAAATTGATCGGCACTATGACTTGTACCTGGTTACCCTCATCCCTATACGTCTTGATCGTTTTCCCGCCCATCAACCCATGATCCTTATTGAAAATGATTTTCTTGATCGTCAGATCAGTATAACTGAAATTGAATGTGACATCCTTATTATTTTCTGCATCTCCTCCTAAAGCAATTTTTCGTCCTTCCTGAAATACCTCCCCCCAAACGATTCCGCTGCTTGAAGGCT
>JAUUYB010000013.1 GCA_030590605.1 Candidatus Woesearchaeota archaeon | reverse complement strand
CTGGCAGATGCGTAGAGTTTGTAAGGTATGGTTTGTCTGTTCCTGCGGTCTTGATTTCTGGATGGAATTTCTTGTCCATCTTTGCGAACCTGTATGCTGTCGATTCAGCCGGGCTCGCTTCAAGATTGTACAGGTTGCCTGTCTCTTTTTGGTATTCTTTGATCCTGTCTCGCATGAAGGTAAGCGTTCTTATGGTAAGTTCCGTGCCTTCTTCTGTTGTGATATCTTTATCGATCAGGTTCATGCAGGCTTCGTTCATTCCGCAGAGTCCTATGGTTGAGAAGTGGTTCTTGAAATGTCCTAGGTAGACCTTGGTGAATGGCATCAGACCATTTTCAAGGTTCTTGGTGATGACTTTCCTCTTGATCTCAAGCGAGTCCCGCGCAAAATCCATATAATGCCCGAGTTTCTCATGGAATTCATCCTCGTCCTTGGCTTCATAAGCCAGACGGTTGACATTCATTGTGACGACCCCTATCGATCCTGTCGAGTCGCCTGGTCCCCACATCCCTCCTGGCCGGTTTTGTAGCTCGAGGAGATTTATGTTAAGCCTGCAGCACATCGCTCTGACTGATGATGGATCGAGGTCTGAACCGATGTAGTTCTGGAAATAAGGGGTCCCGAATTTCGCTGTGACATCGAATAGGAGCTTCGCATTATCTGAGTCCCAATTGAAATCTTTTGTCAGGTTATATGTTGGGATAGGGAAGGTGAATATCCTTCCGTTTGCATCTCCTTCCCGCATGACCTCAAGGAATGCTTTGTTGACCATGTCCATCTCTACCTGATAGTCTCCATAGGTGGTTTCAAGGATCTTTCCGCCTACGATCGCTGGTTCATCCTTCATGTCTTTTGGGGGTGTCCAGTCGAAGGTAAGGTTGGAGAATGGGTACTGGCTTCCCCACCTTGATGGGATATTGAGTGAGAAGACGAGTCTTTGTATGCTTTGCTTCACTTCTTTGTAGGTCATATTGTCTGCCCGCACGAATGGGGCAAGAAGAGTGTCTACTGAGGAGAAAGCCTGTGCTCCTGCAAATTCCATCTGGAGACAGCCTATGAAGTTCACCATCTGTGAGACCACCACATCCATATGCTTGGCAGGTTTTGTATCGACTTTGTTCGGGACTCCACCGAAACCTTTCATGAGTAGGTTCTTTAGGGACCAGCCTGAGCAGTATCCGATCACTCCATGGGATAGGTCATGGATATGCATATATGCTTTCTTGTGTGCGTCTGCTACTGCTGGTTGATATATCTTTGTCAGCATATAGTTGGCGATGACTTTCCCTGACGTATGCAATAACAGCCCGGAGAATGAAAATCCTTCATTTGAGTTTTCTTTGACTCTCCAGTCCGACTGGTCAAGGTATTCTGAGATTGTTTCTTCTACATCGACCAATACGGATTTGGTATCTCTTACATTTTGCCGCTGATGCCTGTAGAGGATATAATTTTTTGCGGTTGTTGAATGGCCATATTTGATGAGTACTTTTTCGACCAGATCTTGGACTTCTTCGACAGTCGGTATCTCTCCTGCCCCAAATTTATAGTCTAGGATGATCTCGATTTTTTTGGTGAGATCTTCTGCTTGTTTCCTGTCGCTTCCTCCGCTTGACTTGGCTGCTCTGAAAATAGCTTCAGTTATCTTTTCTGGTGCGAATTCGACTACTCTTCCGTCTCGTTTCCGTATCGATGTTATCTGTGGGTTAGCCATTGTTATCACCTTTTTTTTTTCGTATTAATTTTGATATCTCATCATGGAACTCGTTCACGTCTTCGAAGTCCCGATATACTGATGCGAATCTGATGTATGCGACCTTGTCGAGTTTGCGGAGCCGTTTCATCACGAGTCTTCCGATGGTCGTGCTCTTGATCTCGGTGGTTTCTCCATTTATGAGCTCAGATTCGACTTCATCCGCGATGTTGAGCTTGGTCTCAGTTGAAAGGGGTCTCTTCTCACATGATCGCATGATCCCTTTCTCGACTCTTGTCTTATCGAATGCCACCCTTGTGCCATTCTTCTTGATTACTATTAGGTTGATGCCCTCGATCCGTTCGTAGGTTGTGAATCTTTTGCTGCATCCTGAACATTCCCTTCTGCGCCTGGTAGCGATGTTGTTCTCGGTCTCCCGCTTGTCTACGACCTTGTTGTTGGTGTTTCCGCAGTATGGGCATTTCATTGTTGAGTAGTACCATATATTGTGTGTGTTTTTTTCAACTACACAACATCTTGTGGTTTTTCTGGGTTCACTGATATTTAAATGTTTGGGCTGCAAGAAATATAGGTTACGAAATGAATACAAGAATTGTATAAGAAATAGCTAAAAAAAATAAAAATATTTGAGCAAAATGAAGAACTTATTTCTTATTTTGATTCTTCATGTGATACTTAAGGGATTCAAGTGCCTTCTTCAGTTTTGGCGCCATCGTCTCATGTGAAAGATGCTTCCTTAGAGATATAAGGTTCTCATCTACGAGTCGCATCCTCTTGGGCTCATCTGAGAGGATATCGAGGATCTCGTCTATCCGCGAGTCAGTCGTCTCGAAGCTGTCGAACACGATGATATTGAATCCATACTGCTCGATGTCGCTTGTATATACAGGGTAGCGGTAGATCGCAGGGATGAGCCCGGATCCCATGACCTCAAGCAGGTTGTTTCCGAACCCTTCGACCGCTGAGAAGTGGGTCGTGAATCCTCCGAGCTGGGCGAAGATGAGGGGATATTCCCTGAATGAGATTCCTGTCCGGACATCCTCGGCGAAGATGAGGAAGACCTTTTTTTCATGGTTCTCTGAAAGTTCTTCATGGAGCTTGATCAGTTCCTCTTTGGTGCTGTCTGCCCTATGGCCGGAGACGAGGAAGTAGAGCGCTTTCTTGTCTGACCTATCAAGGAGCCTGAAACAGAACCTCATCGCGAAATCGATTCTTTTCCGCTCAAGTATGCGGGTATGCTGAAGACAGAAGATGACGTCTTCTAAAATAAGAGTGTTCTCTTCCAATAATTTGCTGACATCGAAATCTTGCATGAATCTATCGACCTTATCTTTTTTCTTGAGGTCATCGCTGGAACTTATCTCAGTATCTGATGTGTTGTGGACGACTGCATGGTTCTTCTCGATATGTGAGTAATATCCTGGAGACAGCTTATCAAGTTCAAGAAAATAACTTTTGGCGTTTTCAAACTGGGTGGAGTTTATGAAGATGATGAAGTCAGGATATGGTCCGGGCACACCTTCTAGGAGGATCTTCTTGACATCAGGTGCAGGATTTGCGAAATGGTCCCGTTCGAGATGTGAGTCATGCCACCAGACGATATATTTCGGAGGATTTTCACAGTCCTTGTAATACTTCGCGATGGAAAGCGACATGATGAAGTTGACTGGATGGCAGGAGTTATGGGCGATGATGGCGTCGAGGTGGTTTTCATCCACGAATCTAGTTATCGCTTCAGCTCCGATCTTAACGTTCTCTTCGATTTCATCTATGATATCAGAGAAACCGCTCTCGTACCTGTTGACCATCTCCTTGCCAAGAGGATAATCAAGGGATATCACATCGACTATTGTCGTATTGATGTTTTCACTCTTGCCTGCCAGATAGGATACATCTTTGATGTCCATGCTTCCTTTCAGGACCTGCTCTATCTGCCTCATGACTATCGAGACTCCGTCTATATCCCCGAATTGGCTGTGGATCATCCCTATTCTCATATCCATGGCTCCGACTCTATGCTATATTTATGAGTTGCTATTTAGAAACCGATGGAGATGATAGGCCCGAAGAGATTGATCATAAGATACATGAAGATCAGCTCTCCTATAGGCCAGACCATGCACATCGCGTTGAGTTCACCGAAGACAAGGATTTCCATTGAAAGGACGCCGATAATATGGAATATGGTTAGGCCCATCGCTAATACGAGAAGAGGGGCCGATGAGAATACTCCTGCTAATAACCCCATAAGTGGGACAATTACAGCAACTACAAGGAGGTCTGCGATGTTGGGTTCCATCAGCATCTTGAAGACCCAGTGCAGACAGACATAGCATCCTCCGAAGACAAGACCTGCTTTTGGACCATACATGAATCCCATAAGGATTGTGAAGAAGTAACCGATCTCGACACCGAACATCCTGAGCCAGGAAATCTGGACCTTGATGATCATCTGGATTGCTGTTAATATGAGGAAGACTGCACCTATAAAATAGACCTGGTTCAAAGTGAATAATATGAAGCAGAATACAGGGACTAATAATAGCAGAATGTATCGTCTATGAAAACGGTACTTGAATTTTATCTGATTGAACACCTGATTCATGTATATAACCGGTACCTGTTTTTGAGTGTTTATAGGATTAGGGGTTTATATATTTATCGGTAATTATAGGAACATATCATATATTATCATACTTTTTGGTGTATCTATGTTGTTCTACAGATTATTTTGGGTCATCAAGATGTTTTTAACTTTATTATTGGCCAGTGTATCAACGATGAGATTGATCAGTTTCTAGAAAAATTCGCAAGATTTTTGTTCATGCTCATAGATGAACAAATTTCCATCATATTTAAATATTAATGTTGGTTATTATTGAATGAAATGCCTAGCGGAGACAGGACAGGACCAGGAGGAGAAGGCCCATTGACAGGGAAGGGACTTGGATACGGTGGAGGCTATGATCAACCAGGGAATCAAAAGGATGAGGGAAGGCCTTATGATGGGCGGGGAGGTGGACTGGGAAATAGACCGATCAGACCCCCTGCTGATGATACAACACTTGATGAGAGAGTGACTGGCCCGGGAGGGCACATCCCTGATGGTACTGGCCCGCATGGACGGGGTGCTGGACCTGGAAAAGGTATGGGATATGATATTCAAGGCTCGCTGGATTCGTTATATAAAAGATATCCTAACAGTAAAGAAGAAGTCGATAAGCTGATAGCAGAATCTCAGAAAGAAGCTACCAAACAGAATTTGTATGGTGAAAAAAGAGCAAAATATATTGCGGATTATGTAGAAATCAGGATAAGGGCAGGATCCTCAGATTTGCCAAGAGGAACTATAGGGTATCTGGTAAACGAGATGGTAGGAAAGTATGCGAAAGGCAGTGATTCAGAAAGTGAAATTAGGACAATAAAGGATATTGTATCAAGATATGAAGCAAAAGCAGCTGATAAAGGATATACAGGAGAAAAAGCAAGGGAGTATATTCGTTCTAAAGTTCAGGAAGAATTGGAAGAAAGGGATAAAGGAGATGAGGAATCTGATGAGGATGACGCATCAGAAGGATCATCTGACGAAGAAAAGGGTACTGCTAAAGGCAAAGAGGATTCTAATGGAGAATCTTCAGAGAGTAGTGATGATGAATAGATCACAAGAATCCGAAACCTATAAAAACCCATAAACCCAAGAAACCGGTTATGAAAATCGAAGATATGATCAAGGACATCTTCAAGAAGGCTTATGATATCTTCGCTAACCATTTTGTCGCGTTGATCATAGGGACACTCATCGCTATTATCGGTATGATTTTCGTAATCACCATACCTCCTCTTATATTCGGACTCTACATCATGTGTGTCGAGCTTGTCAAGGGCAATAAAGTGGAATGGAACACTGTCTTCCAGGGATTCAACTATTTTTTCGTCTCCTGGGGTATTTTTATCTTAGCGATCCTGGCAGTAGCAGTAGGTCTTGCCCTTCTCGTGATTCCGGGTATCTTATTGATGATTCTGCTTCAGTATGTGATCGCAGTTGAACTCCTGGAGAAGAAAGGCGTCATTGCATCGCTCAAGCGGAGTTACCAGATAGGGAAGGACAATTTTACTTTCTCCATCGTATTCTTCATCCTTATGGCGGTTTTGAACAGCCTCGGAAGCTTGACTAAGATAGGTATCCTTATCACATTGCCCTTCACTTTGATCTGCACTGTGATCGCTACGCAGAAGATATCTGGCAAGGCACCGGCTAAGAAAAAAGCCAAAAAGTGATTTTTTCTTTTTTCTTCATTTTCCCCCTAAAAACCAATGTTTTATAAAGAGGGGCATATTCATGGGATATATAAGCAGAACACGAGTCTTCTGGATAACATCCTGTTGATTGAAAGTGTATTCTGCTGAGGTAATTGGAATGGTTGATTATAATATAGTGATTTACTGCAGACTGTGCAAAAAACGTATGGTCATAAAGAAAGGGATGCAGAGAGTCAATTATTGTGAAGATTGCCAAAAAAAGTTTAGATCTAGTGAGGAAACAAAATGAAAGGAAAAGTAAAATTTTTTAACAGCGGAAAAGGATTCGGCTTTATTCAGGCTGATGACGGCAAAGATTATTTCGTGCACGAGACTGCACTCAATGAAGGTGTAAGGCTTGACGAAGGTGTCGATGTCTCATTTGATGTTGTTGATGGAGATAGGGGCCCAAAAGCTGCCAATGTCTCTTATGCAGACGATGCAGATGATTCCGCTTCAGAGCCAGCTGAAGAAGCTACTGAAGAAGCAGCTGAAGAGCCAGCTGAAGAAGCTACTGAAGAAGCAGCTGAAGAACCTGCAGAAGACGCTGAGGAAACCACTGAGGATTCCGAGGACGAAGAAAAGAAAGCAGAGTAATTACACGCACGTTCTTTGATTATATTTATTTTTTTTTCCCTTTTTTTTCTAAGAATCTCTTTTTTAGGAATTTAGGATGATCAAGCTGTATATTTCTTAGCTTGTTTCTTGTATGTTTCTTGTTCTTTCTTCTCATACATCGCGTTGTGTTTTTCACGGAGAGTCTCAAGGGCCTTTCTGCCGTTTTTTATGAACTTCTGGTCATGCTTTTTCATCTCAAGGACATCGAGATAGGTCCCATATGCTTCGAGAATGCTGGAATGATAGAAATCTCTCATAGGAAGATCATCGGAAAACATCGCTTTGCTCCCTTTCTTGACGCTCTTGATAAGTTCCTGTACCCTTTCGACTATAGTATTCTTGAGTATAGGGGTATAGACATCTTTTGGAAGGTCTCCATATTCGTTGATGACGGTATTGATATAGTCTGGGCGAAGGTCACCTCCTATGAGTTTATGCTTAGCTTGATAGATGGCCGCCTTTTTTTCCAGATCTATGATATTGTTCCCTTCTTTGTATTCCTTGGTTCCTTTCTTTAGGCCTTTTAGGTATTTGACGACATGACCTGCATGTTTTAGGTTCCTTGCAGGATCAGATAGATAGGTACCATGATCAGTGAGGGCTTTTTTCACTTTCCCTTTTTTCTTGCTATACAGATCAGTCCTTTTCATTCGGGCATCTTCTTGGAAATCTAGGTTAGGCAACATTGTATGAGTATTCTGTATTTCTATATATTTATAGTTTCCCATTGTTGCGTAGTCATCTGAAATGTATGGCGGAAAACAATGTTTAGCCGGAAAGGGTGTATGCATAATCAACCGATTCCCACAATATTTCCCCTAGGCTACAACATTGCGTCATTTCAGATGACTACGCTAAAGACCATGTTTAACAGGTTCAATCTTCGGGAAGAAGTGCAGCTAGTCTTTTCTTGGGATTTTTTTCCCGAGAGGAGATGACCCTGGTTTTTTGAGGTGACGGTCCAATCTTGCTATGGTCTCATCTGAGAAGGCATGCTCTAACCGATGGGCTTCGTCATGGACCTCTTGATCCCCATAACCCAGGACATCGCAGAGGAATACTTCTATCACTCTGTGTTTGTGCATGATTTTCCGTGCTTCAGTAAATCCGAAAGAAGTGAGGTGGATCTTGGAATAAGGTTTTGCTTTGATGTATCCGTGGGATACAAGCTTTCTGATCATGGAAGACACAGACGGTTTTGAGATTTTCATGGCGTTCGCGATATCGATTGATTTGATGCCTTGGTCTTTATCATCTAGCCTTTCATATAGGGAATAGATTGTCCTCATGTAGTCTTCAAGTGAGATATTCATCTAAGATTATGTGGGGATGAAGATATATAAAACTACCTCAGGAAGCTCATTTTCCCCTCTTCAGACCCAACCCAAAGCTTTTTAAAGGGGTATAAATTCCACATCAGTATGAAAAGAAGTTCCCGTAGGTGGAAGAAAAAAGGACAGATGCGCTGGAAGTGGCAGCGTAAGAAGATGAAGAAGGAGAAGCGTAAGCGAGGGAAGAAGTAGTTTCACCTCTGTATTCATTTTTTCCAAATTCTATACAACCCGATTCCGACCAGGATTTCGATGGACATTATTATCAGCCCTTTCTTCTCAGTTTCCATGTTTCGGATAGCGTCAAAAGCATAGCTCGTATATCCCACCAGTGATCCATAATCTATTATTTTTCTGGCCCTGAAGAGCTCTTCTTCATGGGGTGTAGCCAATGCACGGACACTTACCCCTGGCACAAGTGAGCTATCTTCTTTGATGGCGAATGTGATGAGGCCGCCTTGAGATGTACCATCACTTCGCACTGGTATCCTAAGGATAGCTTCTCCTTCGATAGTCCCTTCAGTGACCCCAAGAAGGATACCCTTTGGAGCAGTTACTATGAATGTAAGATTATCCGGGTTCGGGTTGATCAAAAAAAGATCAGCTCCATTCATATTGAGGTCAACCTTTGGGGGAGAAACGCCGATACCTATACCATAGGCTCCAGGAAGGAGCAAAAAAAATAAAATAAAAATATAAGTGATTGTCCATCTCATCTTGCAACAGCGGATAAGAGGACATTTCCTGTATATGTGCCGCCAGAAATATCTGATGGAACAGAGACAGAGAATGTAAGTGGGACAGTCTCTCCTGAAACAAGCCCAATCGGGATGGTCTCCTGTGTCTTGGTCACTGATCCGAAGATTCCTTCGATAGCATAGGATAATAGCGATATGCTCACGCTTCCAGAGCCTGACAGGAGGTCTGTCCCTGAAATCGTGATATCGATGTCCTCATTCCCAATGTTCCTGAGGGTCGGGAGGTCAGCAGTCCCCATATCTGTATCTCCGGGAAGCTCGAATATGGATCCTTTTGTCGCTTCAGGGAATCTGAGCACACCTGTATCTATCTCGACTGCTGCGACTGGCATCACCTCAAAACTCATTGATACTTCTTCATGCTGTGTTCCTGAATCTACGGCAACAGTCAGGCTGTAGGTCCCTGCAGGTGTCGAGAATGGAAGAGGGAATGCACCCGTGAATGCACCCTCAGTAGGGCCTAATTGTCCATCGGGTGCTAGGTCAAATTGAGTTCCGAGTGCTGAGCCTACAATCGAGACAGTATCAAATCCGTTGCTCGATTCGACGATGACTCTTACTATGACTTCCTTATCTTGTCCCGGAGCAGGTAAGATCATATTGCCTTCTATCGAATTTTCTATAGTCAGATTTGAGATATGGAGGGATTCCTCAAGGATGATGAGTTCTACCTCGAGTCCACCGTAGCCTGACGATCGTGGTGATGGTGTCCCGATAGAAAAGTCAACACTATTATCAGAGGTCTGAGAGAATATCCTTGATGAGCCTTCCCAGGCATAGCTTCGTTGGAGTGACATCCCTGAACCGGTGAGCGCAGCAGGCGAGCCTTCATAGTATTCAGTGAATAAGAGATCTCCCCAACCGACAGTACTGATAGGTTCTCCAAAGATATTGAGCCTTACTGCATCCGGTCCGTTCTGGAGGTCAAGAGCGGTCATGTGATCGACAAGGCTCTCGTTCTCTCCTATAAGGAAGAATCCTTTGGAAGAGATTGTCTCTCCTGTCCCGTTCCACTCAAGTGTCCATGAATCTTCTGCTGCACCATTCCCGGTCTCAAGAGAATAACTGTCAAGTGCTACTGCTTCATCAGTCGGATTGTAGATCTCCACCCATTCTTTCCCTGTATCAGTGCCTGCAGGATCATAGAACACCTGTGTGATGAATAGATCAGCGTGCACAGATAATGAGACCAGTGCCAATGTATTGATAAGGACAAGTATAATCGATATTGTTTGTTTCAAAATAACCACCTCAAGTATCAAAAAAGGCAGTCCCTTAAAGAAAATATGGAAAGAAAAAAGAAAAAATATTCAAGAAGTATGAAAATTACTTCTTGAAGAGTTTCGCGATGAGTACGACCGCGACGATGATTACAACCACATATCCTAGGATGATGAGGGCTAGTGTTAGCGTGTCCTCACCAGGTCCGGTGATAGTTGCAGGAGGTCGTGCGACTGCGCTTCCTCCGGTAGTGGTGCTGTCATCTACGGTGTCATCAAGACTCGTGTCTACGATGACAGTGGTAGAATCATCTCCGTCGTCAGTATCGTCTACATCGTCATCGTCATCGTCCACTACTGTGGATCCGCATGACTGGACGATCAGGTCAACACTCCTGAACTTAGAGACATCGTCGTCTTCATATGCATCGTCATCGAAGTAGGTGAAGATGTTGATCGAATAGGTCCCTGCTGGAACAGTGTCGCCCACAGATATAGGGATTGTCTTCGAATAGTCATCATCATTGTCTAGGTCGATGTCCCTTGTTCTGGAGAAGATGCCGAGTGCATCGTTCTTCACTTCGAGGGTAATCTCATCAGAGTCATCGTTTCCGGAGTTCTCGATCCTGATTGAGAGGGTCGAAGTCCTCTGGCACGATATCGTGTCAGGTGAGAGCGATGCAGATTTGATAGTTATCTCTTCGTCTTCTCTCTTGACCTCAAGCTCGATCTCCCATTGTTCTCCGTGGATTGCTCCGTAGCTGTCCTCTCCTTCGAGGGTGACGATCATGACATAGGTGTCTTCGTCTACATCGTCATCGATGGTGAACGAGATAGTTGTTTCCTCATTATCATCTCCTGCGTCGATGTCTGGGATGTCATCATTCTCCTCTTCATCGATATCTCCGTCATCGATAAGGATGGTGAGTTCGATGTTTTCGAGGTCGACGTCACTGCCTGAAGAGTAGCCGGTTTCAGCGATTAGTCTCACTTCGATCTTTGCTCCAGGTGGGATGTCTTCGACAGTGTCTCCGTCATTCACTTTATCACTGTCGTTGTCGACTTCTATATAGAGCCTGTAGATCTCAAGCTTGTTCTCGGTCTCCATTCTGACATCAGCTGTGTCAGTTACATCTTGGGTTCCGTCAGATGCGGTAGCCATGATGCTTCCGATAAGCATGTCCCTGTCGTCCTGCGGAGTATTGGCATCCGGATCGAATGCGTCATGCTCCTCATGAAGGTTTGCTTTTACAGTGATAGTCGTAGAGGCTCCAGGCGCAAGGCTTGCGATTGCAGATGGAGTGAAGCTTATGTTGTATTTTGATGCGATATTCACATTCGAAAACGTTAGGCTAGTCAGAGGGTTAGTTCCGGTGTTTCTGACAGTAAGAGTTTCAGTCACGAGAACAGGCGCGTCTTCATCATCTGGATTGCTCTTTTCCGAGGTTGAGCCTCCGAATGATATACCATTGATGTCGATTGAGGATGCAGGTGAGTCGATGACGACAGATGTCGAGTTTACGACATTTGAATCGATTGACCCATCATTGACCTTGTACTGGCATTTGATGCTTGCAGCGACTGGGCATAACGAACTCGTGCACTGGAATGTGCTTGAGGTGGACCATGCTCGTACTACAGTTGCTCCGTTCATGAATTGGTAGCTCTGAGTCAGAGTATCTGCGTCATCTGCGTCATCTGAGATTCCAGAGCATGTGAAGAGGGTCTCTGAAGTCGCTGTTGAGGGCGAGATGCTTGCAAATGTTGCGACAGGAGCGGTGTTAGCGATCGTGACTGTGTTGCTTGTAGTCTGAGTCGTGATCTCTCCTTCGCTGTTCTGGCACCAGCCGATGAATCTCCATACTTCTCCTTTTGCTGTGTAAGAAGTCGGGACGGTTATGACGCCGGTTTCAGTATCGTTGAAGATGTTCTGATTTCCTGCAAGTGCAGTTACGTTATCGGTTCCCCGATACACGTTCCAGTATGCAGTGATCGTAACATTACTTTCACAGGTGATATTGCCTGTGAGGACGTCTCCTGTTTTTGCATCTGCCGGTCCAAGCTTAGCTTCTTCGAAACTGAGAGAAGCGATAGCGAGGCTTACAGCAAGGAGCGTAAAGAGACAGATAAGTCCGAGCAATTTTTTCATTGTATTGACCCCCAAATTCTGATTTGAATTTGAACCACATAAAAGTGGTTATTGTAATTGTACAGTGGTCACACACCCTATTTAAACATTTCTACTCTACAGTATATATATCAGGGGGAGTGCATCCAGTAACTTCCCGACGAGGATTGGTAGAAAGTGGGTTGAGAATAAAAACCTGGCGATAGGTTCAATCGAGTTCGATAGTGATATTCTTGTTCTTGATGTCCATATCTAAGACCTTTGGATGTGCGATTGCTTTCTCGCGGATCTCTTTCCATGTGAGTTTGGTCTTTGCTTCTTCAAGTCCTTTAAGAAGTGAGTTGATCTCTGTGAAATGTTCATAGATGAGCTCTCCTTTACGATGGTTCTCTTCAATCTTTTTTTGGAGTGATTTCAGCTGTTTGCCTTGCATATCGAGTATCTTTTCGTATTTGCTCTGGTATCTTCTTGTGTGTTGCTCTTCTTCCTTGGATTTCGTAAGGACTATCTGTTGCGAATGATAGGTATCAAGCGATTTGTTGAACCCGTCTGCTTCTTTCTTATCTTTTGCAGATAAGAGATCGATAGGAAGGATGTCTATGATCTTTTCCCCATCCATGATGAGTGTGGGGTGCATATCCTGATCGATGATTGTCTTGAATGCCTCATAGACTTTTTTCTGATCAGCGGAAGAAGGCGTCTTGTTTTCTTTATCTATCCCTGCTAGGAGACAGACCTCTTCAGCAAATACCCCTCCTAGCGTGAGGTCCATAGCCAGCTTTTTCACCAGTGTCTTGGAAGATTTTTCAAGGATAGCAGTGAATCCTGCCTTATCCAGCTCAAAGATGTTGAATTCCCGTTCAGGAAAGACATAGGTTTCCTTGGTCTTGACTGCTCTGTCTTTCCAGATCTGACGCTCGAGAGGATTGATGATGGTCAATTCTTCATCGCACAGGATCACGTTGCCTTTTGAGAAAAGCTCGATTATCAATAGATACTTCTGGTCTTTTGTCTCAAAGAGGATCTTCATGATCCTCTCGCTTCCATGCTGTGAGATCTCTCTGATCCTTGCTCCCCCGATTCGCTTCCTAAGGAACATGGCGAATCCGTGAGGATCAGTGGGATAGTCTTGTCTTTGCTCAGACAGATAGATGAGGCCTGGAAGTGATATCCTGAGGATGCGCTTTCCTGTGCTTGGTACATGCAGCCTCAGATCTATCTCTCTCTTGGCTGGCATGAATACCTTGTCTACTTTCGCGCTGATGACCTCCTGCATCTCTTTTACGAGATACCTGAGTTCGAGTGCTGAGATCTGATTGATCATGTCGCTTCGGATGAAAGTATTCTATATAAATCTATCAGCTAAGGCGGAAGATTTCCACAATTCTCTGCGTCATCCATTTTAAGAATCGATTCGTGACAGGATTTGAGGTGATAATATGACTGATAAAGTCAAGAAGATGCCGTACATCGAGACGCGTATCGAGAAAAGCAGGGACGGAAGATTCATTATCAACCGGACCACGATAACACACATACGTCCGGTAGGGTATTATCAGGCAGTCCTTGATGCAGAAGTCTGATTTTTTATTGGGAAGTGTGTTTCCAGGAAAATAGACGACTAGGCCAACAAGAGGCGAAGGCTAAGCAGTCTCGTGAGAGGGGCTTGGAACCGAAACTGATCAAGGACGATAGGACAAGAAAAGTTTCGGCCGGAGCCGAGGCCAAGTCTATTTTTCGTTAGGAATGGGGATGCATAACCTTTTTTTTATTTTAGTACACAAAAGCACCAAGACCGAACACGAATTTGTTCCATATGATGTTGGTCACAGCGAAGATGATCAATCCGATCGCCCGTTGCCGGATCGCAAAACAAGCAGAGAACGTGATTATGTTATAACCTATGGATAAGATGAGTCCTGCTGTCACGATACCTAACCCTAAGAATGCTGGAGCGACGAATCCCATAATTATCACAGCAGGGATAGTTACTATGGCTAAGAAAGAGACTCTCATGGTGCCTATGTATTCTGCGAGGATCATGAAAAGCCCGAACACTGCTCCCCAGAGCGGACCGAATGAGAATGCGGCCGCGACAGTGAAGAATGTGGTGAGTTCGATACCGAAACTCAGTCTTCGGAATGTCAGTGTGAGATATGAGAATATGATGTTTATGAAAAAGAGAAGCACTAGCGCTGAGAACGCCCTAAATAATGGTATAAATAGGAATGGGACAAAGAGAGCGAGGATGATTCCAATCTTTGCGACATTCTCTATCTTCAGATATTCGACAATATTCAGGTTCCTTGTCTGCATCAAGGATGTTCGTAATAATGGGTATATATAATTAGTGGAATATCTAAAATTTTAAAGTGCGCTCAAATATTATTATCTCACTGTTACGCTCTTCGCAAGATTTCTCGGTTTGTCGATCTCTCTCCCGAGAAGGTCTGCAAGGTAATAAGAAAGAAGATGTCCGACTATCCCCGCATAGACTGCAAACTCTGCTTGGCAGGATTCCGGTACCACTATTTCTCCGTATTTCGGATTGTTGGATATCATGATTGTCCTGGCACCTCGAGCCTCGACTTCTTTGGTTGACGAGATCATGTCCAGGTCAGAGTTATGTATCAAAGAGATGACTGGTGTCCCTTCTTCGATAAGAGCTATGGTTCCGTGCTTCAGTTCGCCTGCCATCATCCCTTCTGCATGAATGTAGCAGATCTCTTTTAGTTTGAGGGCGATCTCACGGGATAAGGGATAGGATGCTCCTCTTCCGAGCACGAAGATATCTTTGTGTGGTGCCAGTTCTTCGGCCAGTTCCTTTATTTTTTCGGTGGTATTGTCGATGGTCTCTTTGATCCTGTTTGGTATGTTATCAAGGCAGCCTTTGTATCCGAGCTGCATGGCGATCCTCATGAGTGTAATCACCTGGTTCGTGAATGCCTTGGTTGATGCGACACTGATTTCCTGGCCCGCGAGT
>JAUUYB010000099.1 GCA_030590605.1 Candidatus Woesearchaeota archaeon | reverse complement strand
TGAGGTGGATGGTCTTCTCTTTTCCTAGATCCAGTCGACCGATAAGATTTATTCTGGGATGATCATCATTTTCTGTTTCAGGGATTGTTATCCTTTCTGTTTCCATACCTAACTCTTTAAATCTAGATTCAAGCAGGTCGAGTATCTTGCCGTAGTTCTCTCCGGGAGGATTCACTGTCCGTATCTTGACAAGGTCAGAAGTGAGATTGATGATGCTTTCCCTCATCCCATCGATAGTGTCAAATGCTTTTTTCATCTTTCTATCTTTTTGAGTCCGTTCCACCAGTTGTTGGAGTCAGAGTTCCTGAGTTCCTGGAGGAGTTTCTTGGCAGAGTCTGTCTTGATGACAGTTTCGATGTTGTCGATCCAGCTCATGGCGTCGTATCCCTGGTCTGAGTATTCTTTTGCCTGGAATGCGCATTCAAGCAAGTCAGCGTCCCGGGCGATGATGCTTTCATTGGAGCCGTCAGTATTATAGTCTGAGAATAGTGAAGCGAGTTCTTCCTTCATGATTGCAGGCACTTTTTCGATCTGGTCAGAGAAAACTTTATTTTCCGCGGGTTTGAAATCGACATACCTCGCACCGAGCTTGTGCAGGTCGTTGACCCTTGCTTCTGGATAGTCATGGAAGAGGCACATCTTGATGACTTTCCCAGAATCTGCTCCCTCAAGCACAGCTAATGCATAACCGATCACTGATGTCCTATATGAGTGTTCAGCGATCGTCTCTGGATCCTTGACTCCGATAAGCCACCATCCTGATCTTTTGACTCGCTTGAGCTGACCAGCTTCAAAGAAGAAATCGATAAGGTCACTCATTTTAATGCCATATCCTCAAGCTTTGAGAGATTCCATTTAATCTGGTCTGACTTCTTCCTTAGCTCTCCGTTCCTGAGGTCGAATTCGAGGAAGAGTCCATAGATTTCATCGATCACTTTCCGGATATTATCAGAGGAATCCTTGTTCCCTCTTATCTTGTCCTTGACCGATTTTCGCATGAGCTCGCCGGTCAGGTCACAGACGCCGAGGAGGTATTCAGTTGTCCCTACATCTATCTCTTTCCGTGTAGCGATCTTCCCTTCAGTCACGAATGAATGGTAGAGCGCGGCTTCGACATATTCCTGCCGTGCGACCCTGCTGATATCAGTATCATATCTCTCGCGAGGGAGTTTTTTAAGGAGTTTCTTCATCGATGCGAGATGTGCAGTGGATGTCTTTGGATCATCCCTATGCAGCGCATAGATAGAGAGTTTCGATAACTTGATGATGTCTCGTGAGAGTGCGATGACCTCTTCCCTCTTCTTGTCGAAGGCAACAAGGTCTTTCTTCATATTGTTGAAATCTTTTTTGTCTATCATGATGTATCCCCCAAACATAGAATATCCTCTGCACTTATATAAATATTATGAAAAAGTAGGTTTAGTAGAAAGTCTTGGTGGTGTCTTCACACCGAGCATTATTTTACTTAATGTAATCAAAGGCAGGAGGGGGGTGTCCCTTACGGGGATCCTGACTTTTCGAGGATACAGCAGAATGCGAGTCCGACACCACCCGAACGATAGTGAGGACTTTTTACTAAACCCTAAAAAGCGCAAGCAAAACGGTGCTGGAACGTATTGTATTTCGGGTAGGAACTTAGAATCACTAATTGCACAATATAAAACTTTTTAAACCAACAACAACCAGCTTTTAGTGGGGATGATTATTATACATTGAGGTGATTATGATCAATAAAAGAAGGATTTACTCATTGAATGGACTGCCTCCTGAAACAGTAGCAGTTGCATTCGCTAAGAGTTCACGTTCTCCAGAGCCTTTCGACGAGATCGCAGAGGAGCTAAGTGAAGAAAAATCATCGAAGTTTCATGAGAAATGGGTCGTAGGTTATGGCCACAGTTCTGTTGCAGAGCATGCTGTCCTTTCGCTCGCTATGGAGAACGTATCGATACTTGCTACCAAGATCATAGAAGATAACCGTCTGGCTTCCTACACAGAAAAATCCACTAGATACCAGGTCTTTGACAAGACCAAGTACTACAAACCAAAGAAACTGATGGATTCCGACTTAGGGAAACTCTACGAAGAGACCTCTGATTTCCTTTTTGATTCATATGAAGAGATGATAGAGAAGATCCTTCCGTTCCTGAAAAAGAAATATCCGCAAGAGGATCAGCCAGACAGTCTCTACGCAATCCAGATGAAGAACAAGGCACTAGACAACATCCGATATGTCCTTCCTGTCTCGACCCTCACGAATCTTGGTATGACTGTTAACGCAAGAGCTCTTGAGCATGCAGCAGTGAAGCTCCTTTCAAGCCCTCTTGAAGAGATGCAGGGGATAGGAGAAGAGATAAAAGAAGCAGCAATCAAGGTGACTCCGACTCTTATCAAGTATGTGAAACCGAATCCATATCTCAAATGCGCAGCCGAGAAGATAAGCAAACACGAATCGATAACTCCAAAAGAGAATCCTGGAAAGAACCAGGTAGAGCTGGTGGAGTTCGATAAAGACGCTGAAGAGAAAGTCATTGCAGGAATATTATATAGGTGCTCATCTGCCCCATATAATGAGATCAAAGATGCAGTCAAGAAGATGACCGGCATAGAGAAGGAAAAAGTCATAGACGACGCACTTTCAGGTATGGAGAAGTTCGATTGGCCGATAAGGGAGCTGGAGCATACATTCTATACCTTCGACATCCTGATGGATTATGGTGCATTCAGGGATATCCAGCGCCACAGGATGGTCACTCAGACTAATCAGGCAGTCACGGTCCTTCATGGATACTCAGTACCCGAAGAAGTGGTCGAAGCAGGACTGAAAGACACATATGAGGAGTGTATGAAAAAGGCAGAGAAAGCTTTCGACACCCTCAAAAAAGAGTTCCCGGATGAGGCAGCCTATATAGTCCCGATGGCATATAGGAAACGAACACTCTTCAAATGTAACCTGAGAGAACTTTATCATTTCATAAAACTAAGAAGCGGGAAGATGGGGCATATCTCTTATAGGCGTATAGCGCAGCAGATGTACGAGCTTGTAAAAGAGAAGCACACGATGCTTGCGAAATACATCACAGTAGATAGATCAGAATAAGTCATAAGGTGATATATCCTGAACGAACTTAAAAGAACCGATTCCGAAATGCATTCATTTCTGAAAGGGGAATTCGATAGGCAAAGAGATGGCTTCGAGCTGATAGCATCTGAGAACTATGTCTCGACATCTGTCCTTGAGGCTCTCGGGTCGATCGGTACCAACAAATATTCTGAAGGTATGGTAGGTAAGAGATATTATGGGGGAAATGAGTGGATTGATAAGATTGAAGGGCTCGCAGCGAGTAGGGCTAAGAAACTTTTCGGTGTCGATCACGCGAATGTCCAGCCTTACTCAGGAAGCCCTGCTAACCAGGCAGTATATTTTGCGCTTCTCAATCACGGCGACAAAGTGATGGGGCTGAATCTTTTCTTCGGCGGGCACTTGACCCATGGGTGGAAGATCAATTTTTCTGGGAAGTATTTCGATTCTGTCCAATACAAGACCGGGACAGATGGATTGCTCGATTATGATGCGCTGGAGAAACAGGTGAAGGAAGAAAGACCTAAACTCCTATTCTGCGGAGCGACTGCTTATCCGAGACTTTATGATTACAAGCGTATGGGAGAGATTGCACACGCAGTCGATGCATACTTCGTGGCAGACATCGCTCATGAGGCAGGTCTGATTGCAGGAAAAGCCATCCCGAGCCCGGCAGGTCACGCGGATGTCATTACCACAACTACCCACAAGACCCTGAGAGGTCCAAGAGGTGCGATGATCATGTGCAATGGTGAGCCTTCGAATCCGCTGAAGCCGCTGCCAAAAGATGCTGACCCAAGGAAGAACCTTCCGACTCTGATAGACAGGGCGATATTCCCAGGTCTTCAGGGAGGACCTCATAACCATACTACAGCTGCGATAGGTGTTGCGCTCGGTGAAGCTCTCCGGCCTGAGTTCCAGCAGTATGCGAAACAGATAATCAGGAACGCCAAATCATTATCAGAGACCTTGATAGATGAAGGATTCGAGCTTGTGTCTGGCGGGACAGACAATCACCTGATGCTGATCGACTTGACGAATAAAGGAGTGACAGGACAGGAAGCAGAAGACGCGCTGGGACTTGCAAATATTACCGTGAATAAGAACACAGTACCATGGGATAAAAGGACTCCCTATGATCCTTCTGGTATACGGATAGGGACTCCTGCACTTACGACAAGAGGATTCAAGGAATCAGAGATGAAGCAGGTAGGGATTCTGATCTCAAGTACAATCAGGAATATCAAGGATAAAGAGAAGATAGAAGGGATAAAAAAGAGTGTTATGGAACTCTGTGAGGAATTCCCGTTGTATCCGGATCTGTCGTACTAGGTCAGGTCCATCAGGTCAGCTTGCAGCTGCTTCATATATCTTCGAAGATCTGTAGTCGATACGACTCCCTGGAGTTTTCCGTTCTCGACAATGACGATTCTCCTGATTTTTGCGAGACTCATCCTCCTGCTCGTCTCTGCGATGCTGTCGGTCGGTTGTGCAGTGATCAGGTTAGGGGTCATCACTTCACGGACAGGTGTCTCTGAAGGATGTTTCCCTTCTGCAATCACTTTTTTTAGAAGATCAGTTTCTGTAAGGATACCGACCGGTTCGTCGTTATCGATTATTACGATGGAACCACACCCGTTTTCTTTCATTATTTTACCGGCTTCTGTGACCATACTGTCTCTGCTGATGGTCGCGACCTTTGTGGTCATGAGCTGTTGGACTCTCATCATTTTGAATGCACCTCTTTTGAATATAATATGTTATAACCCGCGTCATGGTTTCTCATATATTTATAAGTTGTGGTACACCCTCGGCTATTATGAAATCCTCGCTACTAT
>JAUUYB010000112.1 GCA_030590605.1 Candidatus Woesearchaeota archaeon | reverse complement strand
GACAAGTGATGGGTTCGATGATATCAATCTCACTTTTAAGGTCAACAGATCATTTTCCAGAGGCAAAGATATAATCATCGTGACGTATCAAAGACGATGGATAGAGCTTCCGACAAAGAAGACAGGATCAGATGAAGATTACGATTATTTCATGACACACCCGACACTTCTTGGTCATTTTGCGATAAAAGTCAAGGAAGATGCGCCTGAATCATCACCACTGCAAGATTATTCCGAAGATGATACTATGATCACTACACCATCATCTCCTCCTATCGTGAATGTGAGTGAGTTAGAAGATGCTCCAGAAGAAGAGGGAAATCCTTTGATATATATAGCGATATTCATAGGAGCAGCATTGACTGTCGGTTTCATGTTCTATAGGACCTGGAAGAAATGAGGGTTTGTGTTTCATGGTCTTTTCATGCTTGTCAAGTCCAGTATTTGCTTATCATGTCTGATGTTTCTCGAGAAGAGAAAACCTTATAAATGAAGTTTCGTTTTCCTCAAACACCTAAATGGTCAATATTTTAGGGGGTATACCTAAATGTCAGATGAAGAAAATAAAAAATTAGATTCTATGGAACAGAAAGATCCAGAAACCAAAGATCTTACCGAGGACACGGAAGAAGTAACTGAGGATGATGTTCCTGAAACAAAAGAGCATGTTCACAATTCCAGACACGCAAGAAAGAATGTCGCTCGACAGAAACAATCTGTCGGGATGTGGCAGTTCCTGACTGTGCTGTTCGCAGGCCTTTTCGTGATCTCACTTTTCACGGGCGCATTTGATTTCGTGAAATCTGATGTCAACGGAAATACAGTCTCTGATGATGCAATGGCATCGAATGTGGCGCTTCTCGCAGAGCTTGAAAGCGATGCTGCAGCTATAGATGCTGATTCAGAAGATATCAAGGTACTAGAAGAAGATATTATCCTACTTGGTGATCTGATTGAGATGGCAGATCAGGATATGCAGGATTCACAAGATGACATCGACGAGCTCGTAACAGAGATCCGAGCGGCCATCGCTGGATACGGAAGTCCAGATGATACTGTAGATGATCCTGCAGAGACTCCAGATGAACCTACTGAAGACACTGATACTGAGGTTGTAGGTACAGTAGAAACCGCTACTCTTGACTTCTATGTCATGAGCCAGTGCCCATTCGGACTCCAGGTCGAAAATGCAATCGCTCCAGTGCTTGAAACACTCGGAGATAGCGTGGATTTCAACCTATATTTCATCGTTACAGATAACGAAGACGGTACTTTCAGAAGCCTTCATGGCGAACCTGAAGTCCAGGGAAATATAGTCCAGCTATGTGCAATCGAGTATGAGCCTGAATCCTACATGGATCTTATTGTCTGTATGAACGAGAATGTACAGGGTATTCCAGACAATTGGGAGACATGCGCAGAAGATCTCGGACTTGATGTCGATTCTATCAAGGAATGCTACGAAGGAGATGAAGGAACAGACTTACTAAAGGAAAGCATAGTAGCGACAAACCTTGTCGGAGCGACCGGAAGCCCAACTATATATCTCAATGGAGAAAGGTATTCAGGCGGACGGAGCGAGATGGATTTCACAAGAGCTATCTGTAACGCTTTAGATAATGGTCCTACTGCCTGCCAGGAACTTCCTGAAGCAGTAGCTGTCAAGGTCATCATACTAAATGATGAACGGTGCGGAACAAATTGCGATATCTCCAGACTAATATCCCAGCTAGAGAGCATCTTCCCTGGAATGGATCTTACTGAGCTTGATTACAGTTCTGATGAAGGTCAGGCTATCTACGGTGCGACCGGCGTCCAGCTTCTACCGGCTATTTTCTTCGATGAGACTGTCGAGGGAGCAGAAGGATACCAGAATGTGTTATCTTACCTTCTTGAAGCAGGAGATTATACCTCTTTAAGGATCGGGGCGCAGTTCGACCCTACAAAGGAAGTCTGCGACAATGGTGTCGATGACACAGGAAACGGAGATGTGGATTGCGATGACGCTGACTGCAAGGACTCCCTTGTATGCAGAGAAGAGATCGAGAATCACCTCCAGGTATTCATCATGAGCGACTGTCCATACGGAAGGATAGCTGTCGAGGCACTTGATGGTGTCCTCGAGAACTTCGAAGATGATGTGGATTACGAGATCCATTACATCGCAACTGAGAATGGAGACGGATTCGACAGCCTACACGGACAATATGAGGTCGATGAGAACATAATCCAACTTTGTGTTTTAGAGCATAGCCCAGATGTCTGGTTCGACTATGTCCTTTGCAGGTCCACAAACGGTGTAAGGAACATCGATTGGAATACCTGTGCAGAAGAGACTGGTATCGATGTCGATGCAGTACAGACATGCTTTGATGATGGGACAGGAGCTGATCTTCTAAGAGAAGATATCAAGATCGCTCAGTCACTCGGAGTAAGCGCGTCTCCTACATGGTTCGCAAACAACAAAGTGCAGTTCTCCGGAATCGACGCTGAAACAGTCAAGACGTCATTTTGTATATCCAACCCTGATAAGGAAGGATGTGAAAATATGCTCTCAGATGATACAGGCGGCGTCGCAGAAGGATCGTGCTAAGTTTTTTTTTATTTCTTTTTTTTCTTTCTATTTTTTGAATTTGTGTTGTTATTATAATTGCTTCAATTTTCAGTCTATTCTCCTATGCACGCTCCAGCGCCGCCCCCACTTCAAAACAAGTTTTGTAGTGCCGGAAAATGTTCCATTTTCCTTACACCAATGGCGGCAGACGGTCACCCGCTCTCGCGAATGCCCTACGGACCACCCCGTATGGGGCGTCCCCCGGTCCGGCCTGCGCCAGTGGTGGCAGCGCTTACGCGTATTGATTTTGGTGAAGGTGCTTACGCTCTCGTAAAGTTTTTAAAGAGACTTTGGTTTCGTATTCTACCTGGGCCCGTTGCTTAGTCTGGTTGGAGCGCTGCTCTTATATGTGCGCGTTCTATGCAAACGTGTTAGGACAAGCAGTGGTCGGGGGTTCAAATCCCCCCGGGCCCACCATTTTTTTTTGGTGGCTATGATGGATCCTAAAACATATCTTGAGGATATAGGCGTCTCATTCAAGGAATACACTCATGGGGCTGTGTTCACCTGTGAGGAAGCGAGACAAGAAAGGATATATATGGAGCTTAAAGGGATCAAGTCGAAGAACCTGTTCCTGAAGGACAGGAAGTCCCGTAGATTCTACCTTATCGTGCTTCCTGAAGACAAACCCATGAATATCAAGGAGATGGAAGAAAGATTAGGGGAGAAGCTCAAATTCGCTAATCCTGACAACCTAAAGGAGATCCTGGGCATAACTCCTGGCAGCGTCTCTCCGTTCGGGCTCATCAATGATGCAGAACATAAAGTCAGCGTATTGATAGATAAAGAAGTCTGGGATGCAGACTACGTAAGCTTCCATCCTAATATCAATACTGCAACTCTTGAACTTAAAGGAGAAGATTTCAGGAAATATATCAATTCTTTAGAGAATAAGTCTTCAGTACTTTGACTATATTTTTTTCTTTTTCTGGACAATCATCCTATAAGGATAAGGTATCTCGATCCTTGCCTTGTCAAAGCGCTCTTTGATGCTCTTGTTGAGGTCACACCCCATCGCCCATGCATCTCCCGGAGTCGCAGCCCATGCCCATGCCCTGAGGTCCACAGATGAGTCGCTGAATCCTATGACCTTGGTCGTCACTTTAGGCACTTTTTTCTTCTTGTCATCTTCATCTCTGGTGTCCAGGAAGAGAGGGTGCTTTTCGACTTCCTGAGCCATTATCTTCATAGCTTTATCGATATCTGAATCATAGCTTATCCCGAAGTTGACGAAACGGACAGTACGGTCGTCACCCAGATTTCCGTTCTCGATATTCTCGTTCGAGATGACAGAATTCGGGATGATCACCCTCTTGTTCTCAAAAGTCCTGATGATCGTATGCCTGAGGTTGATGTCCTCGACAATCCCTGTCACTCCAGTACCTACCTTGATCCTATCCCCTATCCTGAACGGTTCGAAGAGAGCTATGAATATACCGGAAACTACATTGGAGAAAGCCTGCTGGGACGCGAAACCGACAATTATCGCCAGCACCCCTGCTCCTGCGAGGATGGAGACTGAAAACGCTCTCAGGACAGGGATCATGTAGATCGCGATGCCGATGCCAAGGATATAGATCGTGCCTACAGTAAAATGCTTGAGAAAGTTGAAATGGAGCTGGTCTGCAAGATGCTTGTTCTTCTTCTGGAACCTCTCCATGAGCATCTTTACGATCT
>JAUUYB010000046.1 GCA_030590605.1 Candidatus Woesearchaeota archaeon | reverse complement strand
GTGGAGATCTTGATTGTGATTCTTCTTGTGAGTTTGATTTCACGAGCTGTGTATACTGCGATAATGATAATAATGCTGAGAAAGGAGAAGCCTGTGACGGAACAGATCTTGATTCTAAGACGTGTTCTGACTTCGGGTTCTCTGGAGGCAGCCTCAGTTGTGATTCGTCCTGTGAATTCGATACTGGAAGCTGCACTGCAGATATGCCTATTACTTGTACAGACGGAATCCTGAACGGCGACGAGACAGATATAGACTGCGGAGGATCATGTGCTCCATGTGAAGTGGGTGATGATTGCGATGTGGGAAGCGATTGCGATAGCGGGGTCTGTGAAGGCGGTAAATGTGTAGCTGCTCACCAATGCGATAACGGAAAGCTCGATACTGGAGAAGTGGATATAGACTGCGGTGGAGTCTGCCTCCTGAGAGTGCCTCCTCAAGAATGCGACACTGGATCATCATGTGATAATGATGAGGACTGTAAAGCCGGAAACAAATGCTTGGATGGGGTCTGTACCCTGTGTGATAACAATGATCTGGATTGTGATGGCATCCTCAATGATGAAGATGATGATATCGATAATGATGGAAAGAAAAATTGGGAAGATCCAGATGATGACAATGATGGTGTATGCGATACAGGGGAGAGCCCGCTAAACGATGGGAGCTGCACCGGTTCGGATGATGACGATGATGATGACGGGGTCACTGACCCTGATGATAAAGATAAACTACAAGATTGGTGTTATGTAGCAGATGAGGATACTTATTACCCTGGCACATGCGAAGCGAATGGAAAAGATGGAATAGATGTAAGGGACGGAGACCTTGATAATGATGGTATCCCGAACTTCGCAGATGAGGATATTGACGGGGATAGCCTGACCAATTCAAATGATCCGGATGATGATAATGATGGATTATGCGATACTTCAGATATAATCGATACTGCCTGCACCGGGTCAGACGATGATGATGATAATGACGGAATCATGGACAGCGAGGACAAGGATCCAGACAACGACCTCGATAATGATGGTATAATCAACGAGGATGATGATGATCAAGATGGGGATGGCATTCCGGATGTCTCTGATGATGATAATGATAATGATGGGATTCCAGACAGTCAGGATCCGGATGATGATAATGATGGGATATCAGATCTCCAAGAAGACTATGACGGCGATGGAATGCCAGATTATTGGGAGATAAAATATAATTTTGATCCAAAAGACTCTACAGATGCGGATGAAGATGAGGATAAAGACGGTGTCACGAACATCAAGGAATTCATCATGGATCTGGATCCGACTAATGATGATACTGATGGGGACGGTTATGAAGACGGGAAAGAGATAGATAAAGGGACCGATCCTTTGGATCCAGAAGACCATCCGGATTCTCCTTGGATCTGGTGGTTGTTGCTTATCTTACTCCTGATTATCTTAGGTGTAGTCGGATTTTTCCTATACAGGGAATATACTGAGTATGGTAACTTCGACCATCTAAAACAGCAGCTCAGAGAATATTGGAGGAAAGCTAAGATAAAATCGATTGAACTGATCAAGAAATCAGGGATAATCGAGCTGCTCGCAAAAGCTGGAATCAATATCAAACTTCCTGAGATAAAAACGCCAGTAACACTCCCTACAAAAGGTCTTCCTCCACTCACAAAAAGCGGGACCCCACTTCCATCTATGGTCCCTAGGAAGAGGCCGACACAACAGAAACAACAGATACGATCGCATCTGATCGACAAGTTCTCCCAGAAAAAACCAGAAACCCAGTTTGGGAACATAGAACGGAAAGCTGCGATACCTAAACTTAAAGATGTAAAGAAAAGACTTGAAATCAGGAAAGAAGGTGCAGTCAAAGAAGAATTACGTGAGATTGTCACTGATAAACATGAAGCCGCGCCTGTGGACAGAAGAGAAGAAGAATGGCCGACCCTGGATGATCTAGAGAAACCATTCAAGCCTGTGGGAAAGAAAGCACCAAAGAATGTCCATGCGGTATTCGAGAAGCTCTCGAACATCAAGAAAAAAGATATCGGTTCTGATTCATTCAGGAAACACCTTGATGCTCTGGCAGATATATCAGGAAATAAAATCTCTCCTGCTTCACAAGACCACCTCGAACATGTGTTTACTGCAAAGAAAGTGAAAAAAGACAGGGTCACTCTCCTTATGAGCCAACTCTCTAAGGGAAAGAACATGACCAACGAGGATCATGCACATATCCTCACTCATCTAGTCAAGAAACGAAAAATGAAACAGGAAGATGCATTCGATGTCCTTATGTCTCTTAAGAAAAAGAAAGCCATAACAAATAATGATCATGAAAGCATACTGAATAAGTTAAAAGAGATATCAAATGAGCGGAAAAAATAAGACCGGACAAGTCATGGGTCAGGTCTTAGTGTATATATTTGCAGGATTCATCTTCATAACAGTCCTTATCTATGGATATAATGCCATAGGTAAATTCAATGAACAAAGAGACTATGTCGCGATGGTAGAGCTTAGGACGAAAATAACATCTACAGTCAATAGCCTTGCGTCAAGCCGCAGCCTAGAACGAGTCACGATAACTGTTCCTTCAGGTACTCAGAAAATCTGCTTCGTAGACACGCGGAAGAACCCGATCGTACCCTCGCATTTCGAACCGCCAGGGATACCAGGACTCTGTGATGTAGACCATGGTGATTATGACCCTCGGATGTGCTGGTCATGGAAAGACAATGTATCAAAAAATATCTATTTTTGGCCTTCGATCAATCTCCAGATATCAGTCGGTGATATAAAATTAGTAGACCAAGATGGGAATGATAAAGGGTATATCTGCCAAAATATCACGAGAGAGGTCATCTACCTCGAACTTGAAGGTCTTGGGGATGCGACAAGCATCAAACGATGGATACCGATGGGATAGGATGGAAAAGAAAGCAGCAATTGAGATCCAGTTCAACTGGATGTTTGTACTAATAGTCGGTGTCATCATCTTCATATTCTTCACCAGGATCACGATGAAGTATCAAGAGGTCTCTGAATCTAAGATAGCTATATCAGTCCTTGCGAATGTGGATACAATAGCTACAGGTGCCGCAAGCAGCAGAGATACGGATCAGATAATAGATATTCCTAATGTAAATATGAAGATCTCTTCTACTGAAGACTGCTACCGTACATATAAGATAGGAGGGAACAATCGCCGTCTGGAAGATGTATTCATATTCTCTCCAGATGAGATCGAGGGAAACAAGCTCATTTTCTGGACTCTTGATTGGAGCATCCCATACCGTATAGCTAATCTTGTCTTCCTGACAAGCCCTCTAGTAAAATATGTCATAGTGGGGGATTCGGGACTCGCTAACGAGGTCAATTCTATGCTTGATAGCGGGCTTGGTGTACCCCTCGCAATCGAACAAAGAGCTACTCCAGGGGATATATCTTTGGTCCCTGATCATAATCATTACCAAGTCAGGTTCGTCTTCTTCGGTTTTGATCCGGATGGGGTATCAGTCAGCCAGTTTGAGGATATGCCTGATAAGGATGTGACTGCGATACAGATAATACCTGATGGAACAACTTTTGAGGAGACTGGAACTATCAGATTCTTTGAAAAGGAAGCAGATGTCCTGCGGCCTGTCACGGACGGCACTACCTATTATCTTAAGAAAGAGGCGATGTATGGTGCATTATTCTCGGGCAATAAATATATCTACAATTGCAACATGAAAGCAGCATTCGAGCGTCTCAGATTCGTATCTCAGCTATATCAGAACAGGTCTATCCTTCTCAATAATATATATTCGGCCCAATCCCTGGCGTGTGCTAATTACTACTCGCAGGCATGCTGTAATGATGCCAATCCCAGGATCCTAACCATCCGGGATCTAGCCGAAGATATGGCCCGTGAGTTTCCGAGGGATCTACAGGACATGAATGATATGTACACTGTTGCCTATAATGAAGACAGCGATTTCTCTTTAGAAGGAATCAAGCAGCTGAACAACCATGTGCTTTATTATTCATGTCCGGAGATCTATTGAATGAGACGATCACAGATAAAGATGGGGGAGACGATGGGTATCCTCATCATATTCTTCTTTCTCGTCATCTTCGGGTTCTCGTTCTATACGAATATCCAGAAGTGGACATTCGAACAACAGAAACGTGTCAATCTAGAACTGAACATCATCAAACTTTATCAACGGGCGAAGTTCATGTCTGAGTTCCAGTGCAGTTTCAAAGATATCAGTGTAGATAACTGTTATGATATGTACAAGCTGCAGGCATTTGAACAGCTCATAGATAAGGAAGATGGTGTGAAGGATTATTATATCAATATGTTCGGGACAAGCCAGATCAATATCGTCGAGATATATCCAGGGAATGCAAAATATTACATCTATAACAATTCTATCGGGAGCTATACATATAAGGAGGTCGTGGGGATCCCCATATCTATCTATAATGCTACATCCAAGAGATATGCTCTCGGACTTCTCAATATCACGGTATATTCCAGATGAAAAAAGCGCAATTTGAGGTCATCGGGCTGCTCATGATAGTCATCCTGATCTCGCTCGGAGTACTTTTTGTCATCCAATTCGTCATACAGGGAGGTAACAGCGATCTCAAAAGCTCGCATGTAGAGGCTGAGTTCGCTTCGAGTTTCCTGAATGCGTTCATCGAGACCACTGCAGAGGACTGCTATGAACAGCAGATGAAATCACTAATCCATGATTTTATATCTGTCGGTCATGAGAACCATGCATTTCAGGTAAGCTGCAACAACCTGGGCACTCCTATCAGTTCATATCGTTATGTCAATCAGACCGCTCATCAGATACTTGATAAGACCCTTTTTAGGAACAACAGGGCATTTGAATTCAAAATCAGCTGGGATGCAGGGGGCTTAGAATATATGAATATAAACCAGAGCCTTTCCAGGTGCAAGAGTTCGCTTAGGGAAGAGATAAAGAAAATCACCCTGCCTGTCGATGGGAAAAATATCAATATCTATCTAAGGCTGTGTGAGTAAGTTTTATAAGTATTTTACTACTTCTAAGTAATAATATGGTTAGGGAGAGTAGACTCGTAAAGATAGTTAAGAGTGGGAGCGTACCTTCACATGTCACGAGGCCATACGATTTCAGTGATGAAACAGGCACATTTCTAGATCTAGCTGCAGAGATCAAAAGCCTATGGCCGCTTCCAGGAATACTCACAACCACTGCATGGATAGGCAGGAATTGGAAAGATATAACCCATCCCGGTCCAGAATCGAGATTCTATCCATTTCTCTCTCCTGAAACTCTTGATCGGAAACCGATACTTGAACAGGCATGGCCTTTTATTGAACTTACCTTGTGGGCAGGAGGGGGATTGGCTCTTGGAGCACTAGGGTATATTGCTATCCAATATCTCAGTACAAAGCCTCTGAAAATCAGAAAGCAGGAAAGATCAAATGAAGAAATAATCCAAACACTCCCTGAATGGATCAAGAAATATAAAGCAGAGGACAGCAATTTTAACACAATCTATCAAGGGATAGAGACAATAAAACAAACAGGGCGAAAAAGAAGATTATTTTCTGAAATCCACAACCCTACAGTCAAGGCATTAAAAGGAAAAGTGAAAAAGGATACCTTATCCCAGCTTGAAGGAGCAGTCCTTGATTATATGACTAATTCATATGGGGACGCTATCGAACGTGTCGATAGGATGATGGGAAAAAGACAGACCTATTCGGCTGACAGGGTGGAGAACGCTGATTTCTATAGGATACTTGCGAAACTCATGGGATCTATCGCGGGAGACAGCAGGATATACTCAGGCAAGGCCGCTCGAAGAGAACAATGGTTCGTCGAGCAGATGTATTTTGATGCTATATCAGATGACAGGACTCGGGTAGAGAGACTCACTGACTCAAAGCATGATGTCCGAATCATACGATCAGATATCATACCTACTGATGAGATCATCAAACGATATAGAGGGAATGATCCTGAAAAGTCCCAGCTGGGCGAGATCAAGTTCTCAAAACAGATAAGGGAAATATGCGATGAGGGCAAGACCGCCCCCCGCCTTCTTACTGCGATTAATCTGGTGGAATCAGGGAAGGAAGAACATGTATCGATCTATACAATGCTCAAAGGAGAGACACTCTATGATATGATAAACAGATTAGGCGGAGGGCATCCTGAGGTGCTACTTGCAGCAGAACAAGTGATGGATTTCATGGGACTCATCTATGGAAAGATACCTATAGATGGATTGTCTAGGCGGAATCATCAAGAGTATGTCATGAACGGAATGAGAAATGCTAAAGTCATTGGTTTACTTTCAGGATTAGATCTGGGGGAGATGTTGGTCCCAGTCAATGAATCTGAATCTCATGGGATCCAAGTCATAAGCAAGGATCCTCATGCAGGTAACTGGGGAAAACTCATCGATGGAAGGACAGTGAGCTATGATAATGAAAGGACCCATACTATCGCTCTCCCGGGCGAGATCTCAAAATTCTATCTCTTTTCATTTGATCCGAAATATAATACAAAATCCGGAAACTATGATGATGATTCGTATGCAGACGAGGTGCAGATGATAATCAATTCGTTCAATAAAAGATCAGTAAGTAAAGCCACCTGGGATGAAAAGTTCTATGTAGATATCAAGAATTTTGACATATTGCAGGGAATCTCGTTATATTCTCCATATACTCTTCGTCTCGTGATGCGGGAGAAGAAAAGGGATATATTGTATAAGGCGAAAGATGCAGTCGAGATAATCAGAGGAGATTTTAGGGAGAGTGTATACAGGAAGAGTGTATATTCTTCAAATAAGAAATCTTATGACCAGATGTTTGAACTTGTTAATAGGATGATTACTAGGAATGGATTCTAAGGTATATATTTCTGATTTTCAGAACACCAATAAACACCATCATGTTTATAAAGCTCGTTCGACATGTGAATATGTATGACAGATGATAAATTCAAGACTTACGGGAATGTATTTGATAATTATACCAATAAGAACCTCTTCAAGATGATAACTCAGGGCCTTTTCGAAGGACTGGAGAGTCCAGTCTCTATAGGGAAGGAAGCGAATATCTTCACCGGAGTCAAGAAAGACGGAACCACTGTCATAATCAAGATATATCGGCTTGAGACCTGCGACTTCAACAGGATGTATGAATATATCAGGACTGACCCAAGAGTGCCGAACATCAAGAAGAACAAGAGGAAAGTGATCTTTGAATGGGCTCGTCGTGAGTATGTCAATCTCCTCAAAGCCAGGGAAGTAGGAGTCAGGGTGCCGCTACCTATGGCTATCAAAGACAATATCATAGTCATGGAAAAGATAGGGAAGACAGAAGTCGCGCCAAAATTGAAGGACAGCTATGCGGATATGGATGTGCTTTCACGACGGGTGATAGCATTCATGAAAAAGCTAAACCTCGCGAATATGGTGCATGGTGACTTATCTGAATTCAATATACTTGAACAAGGAGGGAAGCCAATATTCATAGATTTCTCGCAGGCGACATCTCTTGATTATCCTAATGCTGCTGAATACGTCAAACGTGATGTGAGGAACATCGCTAAGTTCTTCAGGAAAAAAGGAGTCGACATCACAGAGGAAGAGATATTGGAGAAGATAACGATTAAGTAGATATGATGAAAGGATAGATTCTTATATGTGAATTCCAGGATTTAGTTAATATGGATTGGAAAGGATTCTTTCGGTTGACAAAAGGGAAGATTATCTGTATCCTTATCACATTTGCCTATGGTTTACCATATATTCTTGAAAAGCTTATGTTTGGTCGGGGAGGACATTCATGGATAATTGAGATTTCCTACTCCGTC
>JAUUYB010000040.1 GCA_030590605.1 Candidatus Woesearchaeota archaeon | reverse complement strand
ATACCCTTTTGTCCCATCTTAGGACACTAAAAGAATCTGTTGTTACTATATAATAGTTTCGTGTTGTATCCACTGTAATCGGCAGGTTTTTAGGGATTTCGTTCATAACTACCCATAATGAGAATTGATACAAAAACATTTCGCATAATCGTCAAGACTGGGAAGAAAAATGAGGTCCTTGGGTTCGATGAGATGAAGTCTGCATATATAATCTCTGTCCAAGCTCGACCAGAAAAAGGCAAGGCGAATGCTGAGATCGTAAAATTCTTATCAAAAGAGTTGAAGAAACCTGTCCGGATAAGATCAGGGTTCACTTCCAGGATAAAGATTATTGAGTTATTAGGTTCTTGACTTTCTTCTCAAACATCTCATATGGGCAGTTGTTGTCTATAGATATCTCCGCTTTAGATAATGTCTCCCTGACACCGAGGGTATCAAGTTCCCTTTCATCTCTCTTGATGCATTCCTCTTCTGTTAGGGGTCTCACTTTTCTGTTGACCATCCTTCGATGTCTTACTCCAGGTGGAGCATCTATGGCTACAAGGCGTATCGCATCCTTGAATCTTTTCTTTAGGAATTCATATTCTTCATAACTCCTGAGACCATCTATGACGACTTGGGTGTGTTGGGATATGCGCTCGATATTGAGTTTTGCATAAGCATCATTTCCATAGATCTGGCGGAGTTCTTCCCGAACCTTTTTTTCATTTTCTTCGGTGACTTCCATCCCTCTTTTCCTGAGTTCGAAGTCTGTGCTATCTCCTAATCTGACAACCGAGAACCCTTCAGCCTCAAGAATTTTTGAGGCTACGCTCTTTCCAGAGGCAGGAAGTCCGACAAGGGCGATGATATTTGCCATCAGAAGATCCTCTTCCGTAATTCTTCTTTTTCTTTCTCTCCCATAGACAAAAGCTCACTACAGAATGCGTGCCCCCATTGTGTTGGAGCGGTCATTGTGTCATAGAATCCTTCAAAATTTGTAGGTCTTAGTTCTATCTTTTCACCAGGATCAGGGGTGGGCTCAGCACTCTTGATACACCCTTTTGCGATATAGATATGGATATTCCAGTCCATCTTATCGACAGGCTCGTAGCTCCGGAACGGTTCCCATGTATCGCTTGAATAACCTGTCTCTTCAAGAAGTTCCCTTTTCGCTGCAGTTAGGCTGTCCTCCCCTTTGTCGCATCTCCCTCCTGGAAGACGATCTATCCCTTCTCGATCAGGTTGAGTATCATTTATGAGAATGATTTTATCTGATGAAGTCGCGATTACAAGAACAGTATCAGGTCGTTTTATCCTTTCGAATGTGGCTTTTGACCCGTCGAAAAGTCCCTGTTCCCATTGATAGATATCAAATATCTCTCCTGTGAAAACCTTTTCTGCGTTGTCAGGGATTTTCATAACATGAGCATCCGAAAAGGACTATTTAAAATGTTCGACAGAAGAAACTTCTCCCTAGGAGAAAACAACATTGGTTTGGAATTATATTCCAAACCCCACAAACCTCTGGTTTGTGATGGCCGGATGGAGCATAGCAAGTTCCCATACAGAGTATGGGGTTTTGCTAGGTGGAATAGGACATTTGCGAAGCAAATGGCTGTCCGTGCCAGTGATGTTGTTTTCGTATGAAAAGAAGAGGGGGATAAATGACTAAACAAATCACCAAAACAATCCTTAACGAAAGTTTTATATAGGACGTCCGATAAACAACATTTTAACCAAATGGTTATTTCTTTTATACTGAATGGTAAAAATGGATGAAAAGAATTATATGAAAACTGGGACAACTACTGTTGGGATCGTCTGTAAAGACGGAGTGATTCTCGCAGCGGATAAGCGTGCAACAAGCGGTTATTTGATTGCACAGAAAGACACGGATAAGATCCTTTCTGTAACAGATAACATCGCAGTCACGATGGCTGGTACCGCATCTGATGGTCAGATGCTCGTCAGATATCTGAAGTCAGAGATGAGCCTGAAGAAAATCAGGAGCAAGCGTGAGGTCACAGTCAAGGAAGCGGCAAATCTGATGTCGCGTATGGTATATTCGAACATCAGGAAACCTTCGATGGTCCCAGGCATCTCACATTTCATCATGGCAGGGATAGATGATACTGGGTTTTATCTATATGACCTTTTCGCTGACGGCACTATTTCACTTGTAAAGGATTTTATCGGTTCAGGATCAGGCAGTGTCATGGCATATGGAGTCCTTGAGACAATGTACAAGAAGGACTTGACTGTCGAAGAAGGAAAAAAGCTCGCGATCAAGTGTGTCAATGCGGCTGTACAGAGGGATATCGCTTCCGGAAACGGTATCGATGTCTTTACCATCACTAAAGATGGTGCGAAAAAGATTTTCGCTGAGACTTTTAATACCAGGATAGAAGCGTAATTCTTGTCCGGGGTAGACATTTAGAGGTATATTATAATGGCAACCATCATTAATGAGATTCTTAGTCAGCTTCCAAAAGAGAAAGTTAGCTCAGCTGTTTTTGAAGGGGCGAACATCGTCCTCTACACGACAGACAGAGAGTTCTTCTTAGATAACAAAGGAGTGATCAAGAAGATCGTGGATAACATCAAGAAAAGGATCGAGCTTCGACCGGATCCGTCCATCACTGTGGATCAGGAGAAAGCTGAGAAGATCATAAGGAAGCTTATCCCTGAAGAGTCTGGGATTGCGCAGATCATCTTCGACAAGGAAAGGTCAAGGATCATAATCGAGACAGAGAAACCTGGCCTTGCTATAGGCAAGCAAGGATCTATCCTGCGTCAGATAAGGAAAGAGGTATATTGGGTTCCGATCATCAGGAGGACTGCAGCTATTCGGTCCGAGATTATTGAAAATATCCGTTCTGTCCTCTATCAGAATTCAGATTACAGGAGAAAGTTCCTGGACAGTGTAGGTCATAGGATATATGACGGTTGGATCCGGGAGAAGAGGAAGGAATGGGTCCGTCTTTCCGTACTCGGCGGCGGAAGACAGGTCGGTAGGTCCTCGCTTTTTTTACAGACTCCTGAATCCAGGGTGCTTCTGGATTGTGGAGTCAATGTCGCATCTGAAGACGAGCCATATCCTATGCTTGAGGCGCCTGAGTTCAACCTTCAGGATCTTGACGCAGTCATAATATCGCATGCTCATCTGGATCACTGCGGGTTTCTTCCTTGGCTTTTCAAGATGGGTTACAGGGGACCTGTTTACTGTACCGCTCCTACTAGGGATGTCATGTCTTTGCTTCTCTTGGATTACATCAAGATAATGAGGGGGGAGGGAAAAGACATGCTCTTTACCCAGGAAGATGTGAGAGAGATGGTCAAGCATACTATCTGCCTCGATTGGGGCGAGGTCTCAGACGTCACCCCGGATGTCAGGCTCACTTTATACAATTCAGGCCATATGATCGGTTCTTCCATGGTACATCTGCATATCGGTAACGGCCTGCATAATCTGCTTTATACATCTGATCTGAAGTACGGCAGGACCGGGCTTCTTGAGGCTGCCAGTACTGAGTTCCCTCGTCTTGAGACTTTGATTATCGAATCGACTTATGGTGCGAAAGATAACCTTTTGCCTCCACAGAAAGAGGCTGATGAGTACTTGAGAGAGATCATCGTGAACACTCTGTCCAGAGGAGGGAAGGTACTGATTCCGACTCTTGGTTCTGGTAGGGCGCAGGAGATCATGATCATGATAGAACAGCTCTGGAAACGGGGCAAGATTGGAGATATCCCTGTTTTGATAGATGGCCTTGTCTGGGACGTCACCGCGATCCATACAGCTTATCCTGAGTTCCTTAACAGCATCGTGAGGAAATCTATTTTCCATAAGGACCAAAATCCTTTCTTAGCTAAGATATTCAAGAGAGTTGCGGGCATGAAAGAGAGGAAGCAGGTCATCGAGGAGACAGGTCCATGTGTCATTATCGCTACATCTGGTATGCTTGTAGGAGGCCCTTCTGTGCAGTATCTTCGTGCATTTGCTGAGAATCCTAAGAATTCCCTTGTGTTCTCTTGCTATCAGGGAGATGGTTCTCTTGGACAGCGTATCCAACGTGGAGAGAGGGAGATCGGTTTCAGGAACGGCCCCCGAACTGAGATTGTCCAGATCAAGATGGAGGTCCATCGGATTGAGATCACGAATCATTCTGATAGGAAGCAGCTCATGAATTTCGTGTCTGCATGTAACCCGCGTCCGAAGAAAGTGATCATAAATCATGGTGAGAATTCGCGATGCCTTGATCTTGCATCTTCTATCCATAAGAAGAATAGGGTTGAGACTAATTGTCCTAGAAATCTAGAATCCTTGCGTCTAAAGTAGTGTTTTTCTTTGTTTTTTCATATTTTTTTCATCGCTTTATAAATGAAAAGTAGTTTTCCTCCTGTTTTCTAGAAAATTATAAATATGAGTGAGTTCAGGATTTCCTGAAGCTAAAAGGGGGAGGACCTGATGGATATGGATGATTATGAAGACATGACCTACATCAATTATGAAGACACCCTGGAAAAAGACAATAGTTATGCAGATGGGTATGATGTTTCTGATTTTGAGGATGAGGAGGAGTGACCTTCTCGTTTGATTTTCTTTTTTAACATATATATAAAATAGTCATTATATAGTAGTAACCATAGAAAGGTTTATATACAAGTTATCACCATTCAGTGACAATATGTCAGGAGACAGTCTGTCCATGGTGAAGCGAGTGGCGTTCGCGATCGTAATTTTTCTAGCTGGTTGGCTGGCGAGTTCTGCTATCATGATAGGTGACACGGATCCTGTCCCAAGAACAGAAGGGACTGATGATATATTCTTTGTATTCGACACAGAACCTGTAGACAGGATTTCTCCTCATGATTGGGTGAATGAAAGTCAGATTCATGTATCAAATGCAGGAGTGATTATCGATATAGAAGATGCAGAGTGGGCGAAGTTCACTGACACCAATTCTATGGACCCGATCATAGACCAGGGAGCGAATGCGATTCAGATAGTTCCTTCTTCCCCTGAGATGATACATGTTGGTGACATAATCTCATATGTTACCGAATTGAGGGAAGGAGTCATCATCCATCGTGTCATCGAGATAGGTGAGGATGATGAAGGATGGTTTGCGATTACAAAAGGAGACAACTTGAGGCAACAGGACCCTCTTAAGGTCCGGTTCGACCAGATCAGGCGTATCCTTATTGCAATCATCTATTGAAGCGGTTGTTCTTCTACTTTTAGACGATCATAAGTCGGATATTCTTCGACGATAGAACATTTATTTGGTATCTTCTTGCTTATCTTCCTTGCTTCTTTCTCTCTGATGAGCACCCTGGTCTTCTCTGCAGCTATCCAGTCTTTTTTGACACGGAACCTCTTGGCGATCTGTTCCGCGAGGGTTTTTGGATCTTCCCCATCAAGGGGGTAGATGACTCCTCTTGTAAGCGTTCCTGCAGGTGTGACCTTATCATAAGGTTTCTTGACATTCCTTGCTCTGATCTTGATCCTATTTGAGAGCTGCACTGCGTCTTTGAGTTTCGCTGTGCAGAAATGGACGCGTAGAGGATATTCTTTCTTCTCGACATACCTTATCATGTCTATGGCCATCTCCTCGCTTCCTTCGATTCCGTATGAGATATAGTTTTTCACTATGAGCTTTCTCTTGCCGAAGTCCTGGGAGTTAGAGTCCGAGTACTCGAGTTCGTTAATGTTTAGGAAACTCACTTTTCCGACGATGGCATCGATAAGCTTCTTGGTCTCTTTAGGGTACAAGGGGATAGCAGGGATTTCGACACCTATATCCCAATCAAACTCTGATGCGAGATCTAATCGTTTCCATTCCTCTCGTTTGAATAGGTCTGGGTGGAATCTGATCTCATCAAGACCTGCTTTGTAAAGAGAGGTAAGCGCCTCGCGTGTTACAAGTTTTAGTGGGGTGTAGAGATGGGTGTGGAATTCTTTTCCGAATTCTTTCTTTAGCCCGCGTATCATCTTTGTCGTCCTATTGAGCGCACAAAGAGGGTCTCCCCCGGTTATCCCTGCGCCTTGCGCTTCTGTTAGCCGTGCTTCTGTCAGGATGTCTTGAAAAGTTGGGTTAGGCCATTCATTCGCATAGACCACATCCTGTCCTTTTTTCTGATCCGATATAGGGCAGTAAAAGCAGTTTGAGGCGCAGATACCGGTCACGAACAGCACGAGTTTCCTGCCTTTGACACATTGTCTGCATCCTTTGGCTAGATATCCTGAGGTAAATGAATGATATGGTGTCCTTTTCATGGTCCTGGTGGGGTGTGTCCTCTTATTAATAACTTCTGAGAGAATATAAGTATAAATATTAATATAAATAGATGTAAAAAAATAAAAAGATATATAAAGACTAAAATTACAAAAAAGAGATAGTAAAAAGTAATAACAAATAGATATCAAAAAATAAGTATATTGTTGACAGAGACGATGACGACGATACGACGGAAGCTGTACCGCAGAGGAAGCTCATTCGAGACGACGATACCGATGCCGATCCTATTTGCAATAGACAAAGATAGGAAACATGAGGTGGTTTTCACCTATGATAAAGAGCTTCAGAGATGGTATATAGAGTTTGAAGAGATAGAAGAATACAAATGACACTTATTTGGCGAAAAATCGGTTTGGAAGAGGGGTCCCTAGGCTTGTCCTAAGGGCCCTTCGTTTTTTTCATGAAAAAGGGTGATAGTGATGAAGTATATGATCAGTGACATGCTGGAGAAGCTGGACCACCACGAGCTCATGAACATAAAGCAAGGAGTGGAAAAAGGGGATCTGGATTTTAGGGCGCTAGTAAAAGAGAAGATAATAGAGAAGGAAAGATCACACGAGAAGTTCTGTGCGGTCTGCCAAAACGACATCGATCCTGGAAGCACGACGACATTCACGATACTCTTCGGCCCGGAAGGATTCAAGAAGAAGGCCACGTTCTGTGCCGTAGATTGCCTTCACTACTTCATTGACAAGCTAAAAGAGATGAAATGCTGATGGGTTTCTTTACTTATCTCAGAAAATCACACAAGGTGTCAGTGATATATCTGACGATTGTCCTGATAGTATTGATGTTCTTCATCGAGCCATCAAATTTGAGTACGTATCCTGCCGGCGGGGGGATGGATGTCCTTGTAGTATTGCCATTCTCTTTGCTGTTCCTGACCGTTGTTGCGATCGCTTTCATACTGGTGAAAGTCGAGACAAAAGCGGCAAAGAAATAATAAAATGATTTATAAACAAGTATTGTTTCTGTTCAATTGATGAAGGATTACTATGAGGAACTCATTGATTGGATAAAGTCGAACAGTCCTACAAAGGATCAGATAACAAAGAAAAAGATCATGCTATGCAGTCCTCATCGCATGAAAAAGATCCCTACAGATATCGATGTTCTTCTTCACGCAAGACCAATAGACCTACCGAAACTGTCTATACTCCAGACTAAGCCGACAAGATCGCTATCTGGAGTTGCAGTGATAGCAGTGATGACAAAGCCCCGTCAATGCCCGCATGGAAAATGTACTATGTGTCCTGGCGGGCCTGACTCAGAGTTCGGTTCTGTCCCTCAATCTTATACCGGCAAGGAGCCGGCGACCAGGAGAGCCATAAGGAACTTGTTCGATCCATATCTTCAGGTCTGGAATCGGCTTGAGCAGTATGTTGTTACAGGTCATGTCCCTGAAAAGATTGAATTGATAATTATGGGGGGGACATTCCCTGCGACGCCGGTAGCCTACCAGCTTTCTTTCATCACTGATTGCTTCAAGGCTATGAACGATTTCGGAAGACGATTCTTCGATAAAGGCGTAGTCGACATCATCGGATTCAAGCGTTTCTTCGATCTCCCGGGAGACATCCAAGACCATTCTCGCGAGGAGAAAGTAAGAAAGAAGATACTGAAAGTGAGAAAAGAAAGGGTTGGGACTCTTGCAGGAGAGCAAAAGAAGAATCAGACTGCGACTGTGAGGTGTGTCGGACTTACTGTTGAGACAAGACCTGATCAGGCCAGCGAGATCCAGGCAGACTTGCTCCTGAAGCTCGGTTGCACGCGGGTTGAGTTAGGCGTCCAGACAGTCTATGATGATGTCTTGGAATCTATCGGAAGAGGTCACTCAGTAGAGGACTCGAAAGTCGCTACAAGAGTCCTGAAAGATAGGGGGTTCAAGATCAATTACCATCTGATGCCCGGTCTTCCCGGAGTGGATCCAAAAAAGGATTTGTCAGGGATGAAGAAGATATTCACTGACTCTGGATTCAGGCCTGACATGCTTAAGATCTATCCATGTATGGTGTTGAAAGGGACTGATATCTATAAAAAATGGAAGGCGAGGGAGTTCTATCCGTTGGAGACTGGTGGTGCTGCGGAACTCATAGCT
>JAUUYB010000064.1 GCA_030590605.1 Candidatus Woesearchaeota archaeon | reverse complement strand
GTCCGTGATAGCTGGACTGCCCTTATCTTCCCTATCCTTTCTGACTTCGTCTTTCTCCTGACATTAGGATTCCTCCTTGCGCCTTTTTTTCAGAAAGTGGAAGAGATAATCTCGATCATAGGCACCAAGCTTATCGAAGCGACTGGTGCTGTGACTGGAGGGGTTATCCAGGAGACATTCATTGAAGATATTATCGCGTATTCTCCTGATCTTCCGGTGCTGTTCTGGAATCTTGTGGGAGTCTTAGGATTGATGCTCCTCATGATCTACTTTCTCACCACTGCCTTCCAAGCCATTTCATGGCACTTATGCCGGAGGATACGCGGGGCCAAGACAAGTTATTACAGATTCTTCATCCATATGGCAAAAGTGAACATCATCTGGATCATACTATTCGGTCTTGTCCAGGCGATCGATCTCATCATCAAGGCGAATCAGGTATTGGCGACTCCGACAGGCGTCCTCCCCCGTACCAGTATCCCTATTCTGATCCTATTCGCAATCCTCATATATCTTGCATTCGCATCCTATTCAGATATCCGGCCGCTAAAAGGATCACTGCGGCTTGCGTTTAGCAAGGATTACGCAGCGACTTGGATCCTGATCATAGCCTGGTTTATCGCGATCATCCTTGTCCAGGGCATCTTACCTTCATCATGGATCCTCCTCTACCAAATTTTTGTGACTCTCCCCTCTATCACATTCTCGAGGATAATTCTTATCGGGACCACAGGAAAGTTTATATAATAGTAAATCAAAAAGAGAATCAAAAGAGGTTATACTATGGGGTTAAATTGCAAGATGTGTTCCGCAGCGATTGCGGAGAGTCCGGATATGCTCGTCCTTTGTAGTCACCATGGCGGGCCTGTACACCTGGGATGCTGCATCGATAATTGCAGTCTGGACAGAAAACCATGCCAGCATGCATTATCTGTGTACGAAAGAATATAGAGAGGAATGCAGTTGAACAAGAAAGGTATTAGCGGAATCACTATACTTATTATTCTTATTGCAGGGATACTTTTCGCGGTTATCGGATCGTTGTTCATACTTGAGACAAGTTATACGCTTGAACAGAAAGCTCAATCGACTTCTAAAAAAGCGACCACAAATCTTGCTAATAAGCTTTTTATCGATGAAGTCGGAGCCCAGTTTAATGAAGATGGAACGCTTCTCAATTTTACGATGATGGTGCAGCTGCTCCCATCATCTGATCGTTTGAGTCTGGAATATCTCGATATAGTAGTCCAGACACCTAATGATAGCATAGTGCTCACCTATAAGGATAACGGGACGATCACAGAAGGGAACAGCGGATTCAATACATTTCGTACAGAAGAGGTCGGGTTCGTGAACGCAACGACGCCTTTCATTCTTGATGGCGACTACGATGACGACCGCCTCGATGATATGATCACTATCGACTCGAATGGTTATGTCCATGTAAACTATTCTTCAGGAACATCATACATGTTGAACCAGATACGGTGTGACGGTACCCCAAAGACTAAATATGCAGTCCTTGAACCAAATGATGGCAATATCGACACGATCATATTTGACGGGTATTGTGGTAATACAACCATACTTGATAGCGTGACATTCCAGATAGTTCCTGAAAGGTATGGTAGAGGATATTTCACTATAGAATATCTCCAGCAAAGCCAACGAGACCATCTGGATGGTAAGATCAGCAAGGGAGATATAATCAGGATCTATTTCGAACTTATGGAACCTATCGGTGTCGACACTCCGATTACCATAACATTGACTCCTGCTGATGGAAACCCGACCGAGAAACGGATCATGATCCCATCCCAAAGCAGTATAGGCAACATTTTCTTTAACTGAACGGCGAAACATTTTTATGTAGGGTCTTGATTGTGATATGACTATGACTGAAATGAGTCCAGAGGTAAAGGCCGCCTTGGAAGAACAGAAGAAGAATTGTATTTTCTGCAAGATCATCAATGGGGATATGCCTTCAAAGAAGATTTTTGAAGATGACCTTGTATTTGGGGTATTAGATATCAATCCTGCAAGGAAAGGACATGTCTTATTGATGCCAAAAGAACATTATCCTATCATGCCTTTCCTACCAGAAGAGACTTTCAGACGGCTGTTCGAAGTCGCACAGACCATGTGCAAGAGCGTCAAGAAAGGTATAGTATCCACAGGATCCACTATCTTTATCGCAAACGGATTCGCTGCTGGCCAGCAGTCCCAGCATTTCATGATACACATAATTCCGAGGGATCAGGAAGACAATCTTCCTTTCTCAGATCTTGCTGGCCAAAGCATATCAGATATTGCAGAGACTGAGAGATTGATACAGCATAATCTCCCTATCATGGTGGAAAACCATCTGAAGAAAAATCCGGCTGACTGGCATGCTCCGCGTGACCTGGAAAAAGGTATGAAAACAAGCATCGAGAAGGTCATCCAGATAGTTGAACAGAACCCTCCATTAAAAGACCTCATAATGAAGGAACCTCAAGAATTCCTGAAACAAGCCAGGAGCCACCCTCAGTTGAAGCCGCTCTTCGAGAATATCGATCCTTTCGAGATTGTCCACCATTTCAATCCGGATGCTGTAAAGACAGTCGAAGCGAAAGATGAAGGATTCAAGATACCGGACGAAGAGGAAAAAGAAACTCCAGAAGATATAGAACCAGAAGAAGAAAAATCCGACTCAGAAGATCAAATGAAAAATGTATCTGATGAAGACGCTGATCTGGATGATATCGCGAGGTTGTTCAAATGACAGAGCATATAGTCTATGAGGATGAACGTACAGAAGCTGTGCTTGTGATGGAACCGAAGGTCGCAGGACAGCTCGTCATCCGGCCAAAAGGTGATTTTCCTGATATCGAGAGCATCCAACCGGAGATGATCACTCATTATTTCTATGTCGCAAGCTTCGCAGCGTCAGTCCTTTTCGAGGGGTTAGGAGCAGAGGCTACAAATATCATCATGAATGAAGGCGCGGGTACCCCGTTTTCCATCACTGTGATCCCGCGGAAGAAAGATGATGGGATAGAGTTCAAGTGGGAGCCATTGAAGATCCCTGAAGAGGAGATGAAAGATGCACAACAGAAAGTATCATGGGAATTCATGCCTCCTGAGGAATCTGCTCCTGAAAACACTCATGTCGTTTCTCAAGAGGATATGGACCAGAAAACAGAAGAAGACAATAAGAAAGAAGAGGATCAACTGGTCAAATGGTATGAGAAAATTCCTTAAGAATTTCTCCTTAATACCGATACATCTACTTTGCTTCATGAAAAAGATTCATCAAGGTTATAATCAATTGCTTTTCGAGGACCATTGAGAGAAATAGAAATGATTAAATAAGATAGAGACGAACTTTCCGATATGTTGAATAGATATATTATATTTTCTATTTTTTTATTTTTAGCCCCTACAGTCTATGCAGGATGCTGGGGAACTCATCACGTATTCTTGACCGAATCCGATACCCCTGATTGCTTTTCTGCTAGACCGGAATCATGCCTCAGCCGTGTTAAACTAACAAATGGATGCGACATCAATTATAGGATTTATAATCTAACGAACTGCGCTATCAGTGATCAGTCGAATTTCGCTTTTGCACAGAAGTATCATTCTGATGTTCTATCTTTTTTTCATAAAACACATATTGACATCCTCCCGAATTGGAGTTTGACATTCTTTCATCCATCTGAGGGCGCAGATGGCACGATCACATTATATTATTTATATAATCATACAGAGATAGATATAGTTTGTGAGTCTGAAACGATTAAGGAAAAAAGTTACGCTCTTCTGATTGATGATCGAAGAGAGATGTATGAAATTACTGGAGAATATGAAAAAAAACCAAGCACGATGTTAGGCATGGAATCAAGCTATGTCTATTCAAGCATATTATTGATTATCGGATGCTCAGTCTTCTTTATTTACTTCAATTTTTTTCGGAAGAATGACGGATAATCCTATTTACTAAATCAGAAGACTCCTTGATTATTCTTTGATTATCCCGTAACCGATGAGTCTCCACCGATTCCCGAACCGCCTTGACATAGTGACTCTCGATCCTGGCACCGCACATACAGGAAGCTTTAGCTTACAGCTGACAGCGCCTGCTTTGATGCTTGATACGATACCTACTGTCGCTGCTGAATTGACATTCAACATGAGTGTCTCATTGACCATGATAGGGTCGACGACAAGATTATCTTTCGAGCCGACCACTCTTTCTAAAAGGTGGAATTCCATAGATATGTCATCCCACACTGGAGGGAGCTTGCCTGGATGACCCACGACTCCTCCTGCGAGCTGGTCTGATTTGACTATAGAAGGATCAAGCTTGGTCATGAGTGCGATCGATCCGCCTGGAATCGCTTCATCGATCTTAGATTTTCCTGTCATGAGACCTATGATTGTAGAGGTGATAGGGATATACTTAGGTTTGTTCTTCACTTCTTTCTTGTATCCTGGTCTGATCTCGATCTCATCACCTTTCTTGAGCTTACCTTGGATCAAAGTACCTCCTATGACTCCACCCAGGATATTCTTGATCTTGCTTCCTGGTTTATTGATATCAAAGCTCCTGGCGATATACATGATAGGTTCTTTTTTTGGATCCCGTTTTGGGGTCGGGATGAGTCTCTCGATCTCAGCGATCAGGACATCTATGTTTATGCCATGCTGAGCTGATATCGGTATGATCGGTGAATTTTCAAATGCGGTTCCCTTGATGAAATCCTTGATTTCCTGATAATTTTTCTTAGCCCGTTTCTCATCCACTAGATCTATCTTATTCTGGGCGATGATGACATTTTTGATGCCTATGATCTCAAGTGCCATGAGATGTTCCCGTGTCTGTGGCTGAGGACAGTCTTCGTTCGCTGCGACAAGCAGCACTGCACCATCCATGATCGTTGTCCCTGCAAGCATAGTGGCCATGAGCGATTCGTGACCAGGTGCATCGACAAAACTCACTTTTCTTACTACTTCAGCCTCTCCACCGCAGGCAGTGCACTTCTTTTCAAGAGAGTATACATTACATTTCTTGCATTTCCGAAACTCAGTATCAGCATATCCCAGCCTTATTGTTATGCCCCTCTTAATCTCTTCAGAATGGGTATCTGTCCACTTTCCAGAAAGCCTCTCAGTGAGCGTGGTCTTGCCGTGATCGACATGACCTATGAGCCCGATATTGACTTGGGGTTGCACTTCTGTCTTTTTTGCCATCTATGATAGCGAAAACCTCGAAGTCTTTTAAATGTTTTGCTTTACTGGGCTATTATAAAATCTTCGCTACTATCGTCAGTCCGAGCTTCAGCACTGAACACATTGGAGCCGTCGCGAGGGGGTGCTCCCTACGGGAACGCAGGCTTCTCGATGGAAGTAAGATCTGGCGAGGAAGATAGTAGCTTCAGGAGGATTTCATAATAGCCATTTAACAGAGGTGCTAATACTTTCAAGATAGCTAAAATATTTCCGAATATTTTACAATCACCTTTAAGAGGAGAACGAAAAAAGAAACATATATGAAAATAGTCAAGCAGTATCTGGAACAAAACCCTGTTGTTGACACTATCCTGAGGAAATTCGGAGTAGTAGGTCTTGCCCTTTTCTCGCTCTATATAGGTTATTCTAACCATTCCACAATAGCACGGATTGAGGATTCTCTCTATCGCAGGAATGTTCCTATTGAGAGTGATGCCTTCCCGGATCCTGCAGGAATCTCTACCAAGGTCGCTGTAAATGGGAATGGAAACAAAGAAGGGTATCTCATCCATGAAGATATGAAGATCGCGATCGGAAGCTATCTCGCACCCAAGACCCCATATCTCCTCGATGTCCTGGGGAAACGGGTGCATGAGATGTCTCAGAAGGAAGCGAAAACGACTTTAGACAAGATACTTGATATCGAGAGGGATGTGTATAAGAAATGGTAATGATCTAGAGGTCAAAGGATCAATCGTCTAGATCCTTTTCTTTTTTCTTTTTTTTCTCTTCGTCTTCGTCTTCTTCATCAGATTCATTGGCTTCATCATACCCTTTCATGAAACCTTCCTCTTCAGGAGATATCTGATCATCCTCGACCAAATCCTCCCTGACCTTCTCAACGTAGACATTTCGCTCTTCTGTCATGATATACATAATGTTTTCAGAGTTTAAAAAAGTTGTGATTCAGCTTTGTAGAAAGTTGTGGTGGTGTCTAGCCATCGAGCTCCTTTAG
>JAUUYB010000103.1 GCA_030590605.1 Candidatus Woesearchaeota archaeon | reverse complement strand
TACGGGAACGCAGGCTTCTCGATGAAAGTAAGAGCTGGCGAGGAAGATAGTAGCTTCCGAAGGAATAGGATTTCGTAATAGCCTACACCTTCATCACAAATTGCAAACAGTAGACCAATTTTTTCTATAGATGAAATTATAGGGTATTTTTACACGATTACAGATAGAAACCTTTATATACAGTCACACTCGCTTTAATAACCAGTGAAAGAGGTGGTATTTTGACCCTTAAGAATCATATTGATAAACTGAAGAAACAGGCTCAATTCATTCTCTGGTTTAAGGATGTTCAGATTGAAGATATCCCATATGTAGGTGGAAAGAATGCATCACTTGGAGAGATGTATGGTAATCTCACTAAGAAAGGCGTGCGGGTCCCTAACGGATTCTCTATCACCGCATATGCATACAGGTATTTCTTGAAGCATGCAGGGATTGATCAGGCGATCAAGAATGCACTCCGTGGACTTAACACTCATGACATGAAGAATCTCTCGGATAGGGGGCAGAAAGTGAGGGCGCTTATCAGAGCAGCAGAGTTCCCTTCTGAGTTGAAGGTGGCGATTTCCAAGGCCTATAAGGATCTTTGTAAAGAATATGGATCCAAGACAGATGTGGCTGTCAGGAGCAGTGCGACAGCAGAGGATCTTCCTGATGCAAGCTTTGCAGGTCAGCAGGAGACTTACCTGAATATCAGGGGAGATCATGACTTGATGGAAGCATGCAAGAAATGTTTTGCATCTCTTTTTACGAACCGGGCTATCTCTTATAGGGAAGACAAGCATTTTGGTCATTTCAAGATTGCGTTATCGATAGGCGTCCAGAAGATGGTCAGGAGCGATCTCGCTTCTTCAGGTGTCATGTTCTCGATAGATACAGAGACAGGTTTCGAGAACGCAGTGTTCGTGACTGGAGCATATGGCCTTGGAGAGAATATTGTACAGGGAGCAGTGAATCCTGATGAGTTCTATGTCTTCAAGCCGACGCTGAAGAAAGGCTTCAAACCGATCATATCTCGAAAAGTCGGGCGAAAGAAGATAAAGATGGTATATTGTTCACAGGGCAATAATCCTGTCAAGAACATACCTGTACCGATCGATGATAGGAAGAAGTTCTGCATAACTGATGATGAGGTCATCCAGCTGGCGAAGTGGGCGGTGATCATCGAGAAGCATTATTCAGACAAGGTGGGTAAGTTCAAGCCGATGGACATGGAATGGGCGAAAGACGGAAAGACAGGAAAGCTATTCATAGTCCAGGCCCGTCCTGAGACTGTCCAGTCGCAGAAGGATTATTCCAAGCTCGAGACGTACAAGCTGAAAGGCAAAGGCAAGATAATAGTGGTGGGGAAAGCGGTTGGATCGAAGATAGGTTCAGGTGTAGCTAACGTCATCAAGAGTACGAAAGAGATCGGCAAGTTCAGGAAAGGGCAGGTGCTCGTGACAGAGATGACAGACCCTGATTGGGAGCCTATCATGAAAATCGCATCTGCTATAGTCACTAACAGGGGAGGCAGGACATGCCATGCTGCGATCATCTCAAGAGAGTTAGGTATTCCGTGTGTGGTGGGTACCTTAGATGGTAGCGAGAAGATCAAACAGGGACAGAAGGTTACTGTATCATGCGCTGGTGGAGAGGAAGGGAACGTCTATGACAAGCTGATCAATTATGAGATCGAAAAGCTCAATCTGAAGACTATCCCAAAGACCCATACAAAGATCATGATGAATGTCGGAAATCCTGCACAGGCTTTTGAACTCTCATTCATTCCGAACAATGGTGTCGGACTTGCAAGGGAGGAATTCATAATCAATTCATATATCAAGGTTCATCCTCGGGCACTGATGGAATTCAAGTCTATCAAGAACCCGAAACTCCGAAAGGAGATTGAGGAGGCGAGCCAGGGTTATGAGGACAAGACACAGTTCTTCATAGACAAGCTCGCTGAAGGTATGGGGATGATTGCAGCAGCGTTCTATCCTAATGATGTTATCCTGAGGATGTCTGATTTCAAGACGAATGAATACCGGAACCTCATCGGAGGCGAGCTATACGAACCGATCGAGGACAATCCGATGATTGGCTGGCGTGGAGCTTCCAGGTATTATAGTCCGGAGTATCGTAAGGCTTTTGGTCTTGAATGCAAAGCGATGAAGAAGGTCATTGATGAGATGGGTCTGACTAATATTAAGCCGATGATTCCGTTCTGTAGGACTGTAGAGGAAGGTAAGAAAGTCCTAAAAGAGATGGAGAAGTACGGATTGAAGAAAGGGCAGAACCACCTGGAGGTATATGTCATGTGCGAGATCCCTTCTAATGTTATACTTGCTGATGAGTTCTCTAAAATATTTAATGGGTTCTCCATCGGGACGAACGATCTGACCCAATTGACGCTTGGTCTTGATAGGGATTCTGAGCTCGTGTCAAACATATATGATGAGCGGAACAAGGCGGTCAAGGTGATGGTAGCGACTGTTATCGAGAAAGCGAAAAAGAACAAGAGGAAGATAGGGATCTGCGGGCAGGCTCCATCAGATTATCCTGAGTTTGCAAGGTTCTTGGTCGAATGTGGGATTGATTCGATATCTTTGAATCCGGATACTGTGGTCAAGACTACGCTTGAGATCGCTAAGCATGAAAAGAAAGTGGGGAGGCATTAACGATAGACACTCCAGCCTGATCCGAATTCGAACGGTATGCAGGACTGGCGATCGATGACCTCTTTTGAGCATGTGTCTATGAGGATATACCCCCCATCGATGGATTCATCTATTGCAGGAGCAGGGATAGGTATTCCTTCGGTGATCATACGGATTACGCGCTCTGCTTCACGGAAGTGGACAGAAAACATCTGGATCCTCAAACCGATCACGATGATTGTGACAAAAGTCATAAGGATTGATTGGGATCGCAGTTACATAATGGTTAGCACCCATATCCCGAAGATGTTTCAGGGGTTTGGAAATGCATTGTCTTAATTCACGAATAGTAATAAAAGTTAATAAACCTCGTTTCCACTGATGGTAGGAGGGGTATGGCATGGAGTTCAAGATAGACGAGCGAAAGAATCCGCATATGAAACATTATGGGGAGAAAGATCTTGAAGCAGCCAGGGATTTCTCAAAAAAAACGTATAAGGAGTTCGGGACGCTCATTAAGGCGATTGTCCTTTTCGGAGGTCATGCCAAGCATATCCACCATACCAAACCTCATGATATCGATATCCTTATTGTAGTCGATGATGTACGCTCGATCCTGACAGACCAGGCAGTACAGACTTATAGGGTGATATGCCAGAAGCTTCTTGAGCAGTCATCAAAGAAGATACACCTGACTACTCTCACCCTAACGAATTTCTGGGACTATGCGCGTAACGGAGACCCGATTGCGGTGAACATATTGAGAGATGGTGTAGCTCTGGTTGATACTGGCATTTTCGAGCCGCTTCAGATACTTCTTTACCAGGGGAGGGTGAGATTCACAGATGAGGCGATCTGGGCGTATTACTCAAGGGCCCCGACAACTATCTATAACGCTAAATGGCATGTGATGCAGGGAGTGATTGACCTTTATTGGGCAGTGATTGACGCGGCTCATGCAGCACTTATGAAGGTAGGGGTAGCGCCGCCTACACCTGCGCATGCAGCGGATCTGATTCGTGACAAGCTGGTGAAGACCGGCAAGATCGATCATAAATATGCGACTATCATGCGTAATTTCTATACTGTATCAAAAGGGATTCTCCATAGGGAGATCAAGGAGATCAGGGGGAAAGACTTTGAGACATACCTGAAGGATGCAGAAGATTTCGTAGATGCTATGAAGAAGATCGTTTCGAAATAGTTTAAATTTTATTCTGTTCTTAAATTCATCACTAACCAGAGATGAAAAAAGGAAACCTTTATATACTCTTGACCTCTAATCAGATATTCTTTCACTTGAGATAAGACTATGCAAAGCAATATAACTCCGGATGGGTCATTTGATGATGGCCTTGATTCAGCGCTTGATACGATCGGCGTACAGCTGGAATCATCTGTAGTTTGCGGAAAATGCAGGGTACAGATGGAGTCTACAGATAACATTAGGTATACCTGTCCTGTATGCAAAGCGAAGTTCTCTCAGGAAAAGGAATGATTTCTTTTTCTTGATAAAATTGGTACCAGAAGTTGTTTCTGTCTCTTTTTATAACAAAGGCGTACTAAAATATATTCTTTTGTATGTTTTCCACGATTGAATTATTCTTTGTGTAGGACACGAAATTTTTGGACTTCAGATGAATAGCGGAAATTCCATTCCCAGGTACATCAATCCTTGCTCAATGTCTTGCTCCATCAGTTGGTTATCAACCATTCCAGGAATTACCCGAATCAAGTTCAATCCAGAGTAGTTCAAAAAGTAGGTCTGGTGGTAGAGGAGGGGGGATTATCTATTCCTCAAAAAGGATTGGTCGTGTTCGTGTAAGTGTTGGTTTTGCTAGTTTAGCCTCCCGTCTTGGTATAAGTATTTAAATAATTATATGTATATTGTAAGAATGAACTCAAATCAGAAGAAGGGTATTG
>JAUUYB010000125.1 GCA_030590605.1 Candidatus Woesearchaeota archaeon | reverse complement strand
TTCAAGAAGCATTTTCAAATCCGATCGTTATCGGGGATGATTGAACATTTCAAAAGATTTATATTATTTAATCCATTCCTTATTCAAATGGAAGCATATGATTATTAAGACGCACTGGCAGATAAAATAATTTTTGAAGGAATAAATTCTCAACAACTAGCTCAAATTGCTACTTATAGGAACGGCAAGTCATCTCAAGATTTGGAAGAGGCAGTACGCCAAGGCGGGTTAGCTGGAGTGAGTGGTGCCGATGCATTATTTGATTATACTGCCAACAGAATTTCTAAGGTCGTTGAGATAGACACAAGCCAATCTCTGCCAGAGTACAGGAAAAGATTAAGAGAATTATAGCTCGTCCGTTTCAGACAAGGAAAGTTTATACCATCCGGAGCCAGTTTTTATAGGCCTTCCGAAGCGAGGTCTCGGGTTTGAACGCATCGGTGAAGACATTTGCTTTGCCTGTCTGGTATGCAGCTAGCAAAACCATCAGCTCATCAGCAGTGCACTCTTGGATATGTTCTTTCGCTTTCAGATGCTTTGATGGATGGAACTTGATCTCCGGTCCTCCGTTCGTCCTGCCGAACCAGAGCGGTTCAGCTTTCACGAGTCCGCTGTCCTGGTAGGCTATGACGAGATAAGAGATGTCCTTGCCGAGCTGAAAGAAATCGTCAGGAAGGTAGCGTTTCCCTGAATTCCCGTCTATGCGGTAATCCGCGATAGCTTTTCCGATGTTTGCATAAGTTTTTGCAGCGCCATGGAGACCTCTATCAGAACTGGGAAATGTTACCTTCGCTCCCTGTGAAAGAATACCGTCATAGATGTCTATCTGGCAACTGTGTATATGGTCTCTTGTCACCATCTCCTGAGCTAGCTGGTTCATATTGAAGAAAAGAACGATTTTAAGTTTATAAATGTTAGGTCTTAATAGGCCTCTTCCGGATTAGCGTATAGTTCCCCATCTTAGATGACCTCGTATACCCATTTGTTTTTGGGACAGTATGCCAAAGCGATCGACTCCAGCGGAAGGTTCTCTTTTAACGCCTGAGCGCTGTTCTTCAGGAATCTTAAGTCATTTTCAGTAGGATTCATACTTAGGTTTGCTATCGGAACAGAGTTTTCTGGGTCAAAGCCTTCATATCTCCATAAATGGACCAATAATGAATCTATATGGTCAGTTCCCATGAGCTCAAACGGAGTCTTTAATGTTGCACTAGATTTATGGATTATCTTATCATAAAGCAAAATCCTATACTCCTCGTTACCATACAACATTTCTCCAATGGTTTGGTATATTCTTCCATGGTCTTTGTATGTCGTGTCTGGATTCCAAGTAAGGATATTAGCATCCTGGAATACAGGAAGCATCGCTTTCATAACTTCCTTTGGTGTTGGGCGTTTTTTGTATGTCATTAAGATTGTCATAGGAGAGAAGAATGGATGTTGGTTTATAAAGATTAGGTGAATATTTTTGCTGACAGAGTCGAAAAAGTATGGCAGGATCATGATAAGGGCAAGTTCGAGACCAAATCCAAGGATGATTTCTTGAAGGAATTAAGATCATGTTAGATGTTGATTACAAGAAAGGCTTTCTGAAGATAACAGAAACTTTCCCTAATTGATATGGTCGTCCTAACTTCATCTTAAAAGCTGGAGTATTAACGGACTCACACTATTGAGGGAAATGTTTCTGGAATCATAAAGTCGAGCTGTCGAACTTGTATCCTCCAGATAAATCAAGAGGTATTAATCTCGACTTTATGATAATCAGTAAAAGGAATGAAGTTGATAAAGCTAAGATAAAAAAACAAGTCGAGAAGATATTAGACAATCCAGACATCGGTAAACCAATGAGATATGGAAGGAAAGGGACAAGGGAAGTCTATGTCGCCAGATTAGCTTATTCATATAATCCTAAAGAAAATAAAGTGATCTTTCTGGATATCTATCATAAGGATGGACAATAATATTTGATTTAGGATAGCTAAGTGTTGTCTTTAACAGCGCTCATTTAGGTAGTGAAGGCGGCTCTGCAATCACTTCAGCCGTTTTCCCGAGATTGCAATCCTCCTGGGCTTTGACTACCAGGCCCAAACCTGCAATACCTGGACCTAGTTCTTCATCCATGAAATGATCGGTTGAAAGATCAGGGGACCATTGCTGTACAGATTGCTCAAAATAATAGACTTTCTCGAAAATGCATGTGCCTTTAAACTTATTCATCGTATATTGCTCTTCCTCTTCCGGAGTCGCATCGATGAGGTCTATAGTCATATCACCAGATATCGTAAGGAAATTGTATCCTTTGTATAACCGCCTCTCTTCCAGAGGCGGGTAATCCTCTAATGTCGTATATCTGATAGTCCCTCTCTTTTCAGAGTAGACCCACATAGCGCTTGTCAATACGATATCGTCATCAGCCTGCTGAAGCTTGCCTAATTCCGGATTTGGGTGGACCCTGATATATTCTTTAGATATAGGAGAGTAGTACCACATAGCCTTGATGTCATCCAATTGTATTTCGCTCTGTGGTAAGATACCATCTTCAGGCATAGTTCCTGCAATGATATTCCAGCCTTCTCTTAATTCGAATGACACTTCATAATCTCCATCGTGTTGTATGATCATCGTTGCAGAGACAAGGATGCTAAGAGTGATCAATGCTAGAATCGGTAAAATAATCCTCATTTTTCAGTCCTCCGGCAATGATGGTGGTGAGGGGATATCCTCGTTTCCAGCCTGCTGTTGATCTTCTTCAGGATCGATATCTGGTGGTTGGTCAATTGAAGGTCCATCCGGAGAACTGCACCCCCCTAGTCCCATCAATCCGATCAACAAGATAAAAGTTATGATCAGTAATTTCATTGTCGTGTCACCTCAATAATGTTTATACAGAGAATGCGGTTTTTAATAGTTGCGGTTTTCCCTTGAGGGGGGCTACTTTTGTATGTCGTTCTTGAGGGCGCTAGTGACTATCTCTATCGGGACTTCGCTTACGTCACCTACTCCAAATGATTTGGCTAAGAATCTCAGGAAATGAGCTGATTTCACTTCCTGTTCGCAATCGAGGGATTCTTTGGTGTGCGTATTGCCGTCCATGCTCTCTCTGCATTTCTTGACGTCTTCGTGGATAGGTAATAATAATTGTTCGCAGGCTTCTTTATCCATACTAGGGCAGACTCCTGTGTCCATCGCTGCCAACAGATTGCACTCATCCTTTGCCTTACCGTTCAGATCCTTGCATACAACAGAGTCAGAGAGTGCCATCGTGTTCATGGCACAGATGTATTCCATGCCTTGACTGCTTAATTCAGTCGATTCTATCTTTACGCAGAATGTAAGCCAGGCAGTGTAGGCATCATGTTTGAGATCGATATGCTCTTCGATACTGAAATCACTGTTTGCATATCCAGCGTCCCAAGCGCTCTCAAGCATCGACGCATAGAAGAAGTAACAGATGGCATTCCAATCACCGCTTAATGAATCGCATTCTTTCTTCTTATCATTCCTGTTGGATTCTTTCAATAAAGGTTCTTCTTCTCCTTCATTATCTTTTGAATACCAGGCGAATATCCTGCAGATCTTGTTATACTTCGGTTCTAAGATGAGTCT
>JAUUYB010000144.1 GCA_030590605.1 Candidatus Woesearchaeota archaeon | reverse complement strand
TATGTTTCGGTATGTAATTAGTCCATCGACGGAAGCGGATAAGAACTTCTACTTATTTTTGAGTAAAAAGATGGGGCCGCCGGAATTTGAATCCGGGACACCTAGATATCTACTTCGTCATAGACTATAAAGCCCAATCCGACGCTTCAGTCTAGTGCTCTCCCAGGCTGAGCTACGGCCCCATTAGATTATAATCAGATTCGCAGGTTATTTAATAAATTATTCTTTTTCAAGGACAGTATCATCGACGATGTCCTCTTCAAGGACTTCATCCACGGTTGCAGGTTCCTTTGGCTCAGGAACAGATGCAGAAGCATCTGCCGCTTCTCCTTTTTCGACGACCTCAAGATTTCCGAACTTACCGCTCGAAAGCTGCTTTTCGCCCTGCCATTCATTGACATAGCCATTGGTCATCTGGATTTTATCTCCTACATTCACCTGTTCTACTTGCTCATTCCATAGAGTGAGCTTGACCGTTCCTGTATCGTCCTTGATTGTCGCATTGCAGACCTTGCCCGATTTCCCGAATTTTTCGAATTCTCTCGGTTCCTCTTTTTCAACTACTGTAGCTATAAGGTCTACCTTTCCCTGTCTTGGTTCGAGATCTTTGATTTCCATGCGAAAGGTGAAAATCTGATTGCTATTTAAAGGTTGTGAAAAGAAACTGATGAATGTACTATTCCTGCTAAAGATTTAAGAACATTATCCAGAACCGAATGGTCCAGTGGTGATGACACTTGATGCCACCATACTGAATATTATCATAACTATAGTTGAGAGGATTACATATATCATCGGGCTCCTGATCATATTGGCTCCCAAAGCATATCTTTCACTGACCCTATCACTCCCATTCTCGATGCTGTTCGCAAGGATCGTCAGTATGTAGACTATCTGCACCACATAGAGACCGACGATGAGCTGGAAATAAAATGTTGGCAGTCCATCGCTGAACATCTCTGCAAGGCTCGTCGACTGCCCTGCCTCATCCCCCATATCCCTGAGTTGTGCACCGAGCTTGCCGATGATTCCTGTGATCATGGAAGTGATGCCTATGACTATCCCTGAAATGACTGGTGTAAGGAATTTGATCTGTGATTTCATGGATGAGATAGTATCAGCCATAAGATCCCTTAATCTCTCATCTACTCGATGGATCTCCTTTATGTATCTTGAGACATTTAGAAGCGCTTGAGCAGCTATCTTCGGACCCTTCCTTGATGATTGGACTAGTACTTTCATAGAACTTTGGATGACTGAAGAAGGATAATAGGAGATTGCACCTACCTTTGGACTGAATATCGCATCTTCGACCCCCATTCCTAGCCGCTTGATGTTGCCTGACACGATCTGGAAGAAATTGCCAGACACAGTCCCTTCCATCACTTCCGCAACCTTTGAGAATGCTATCTCTGCGGGGATGCCGTCGCCCAATCTGTTGCCGAGCTGGAAAAGGGCAGATGCGAATTCCTTTTCAAGCCGTTTAGAGGCCTCTCTGATCTTGATTATATTCTTAGATCCGACCCTATGATATATCCCGATAGATAAAGCGAAAGAAAGAGGTATGAAGAATGAAAGAAGGGAAGCGCCCATACCATATGGTCCTTTGATGATATCAGGATCTTCAATGCTCGGTTTGTATTCTAAGAACTGACCGCCGGGGATGTCGAAGTCGAATGAGGGATTCATCCAATGCAATACTATCGGACTTATCCCGATCAGGAAGAAGACTACCAGTATGAATATAGAGATATACGAAGCAGGTATCCTGAGCGATGACTCCTTGCCGATCTTGATTTCCATCGCTCCTTTTTCAGACTCACCTGGGACTTCAGTATCTCCATATCCGCTCGGACGTGTGATGAGGATATTTTTCCCCATGAAATATACCAGGAAGGGTAACGCGACATTATACAGCATCGAGATATGATACCATCGGACATCTGGCATGAAGCTTACGACAAGAGGCAGTATGACAAGACCTAGGATTGGCATGATGACTCCAAGCATATGGAGTGTCGTGATCGGGCTTTTTAGATTCTGTGCGAAATGCAGCATCTTCTCATATGTCTCTTCGAGGATGACGTCAAGCGACTTGTCAAGAAGAGCGAGCCGCCTTTCATCAGATGACTCGAAAAGGGAGGACTCAACCAGGTGGAAAGCCTCGATGAACTCCATATTGAAATGCTTCCATTTCTGCAGGTATGAATCAAGCGACTCTCTGACCGATTCAAACTTTTCGGTCTCGACATCCCAGATCACTTTCTTGAAATCATCGGAGAGTGGAGGAGCTAGATGCTCTGCCGCGAACTCGACAGCCTTCTCCAGATTAGAGGTATGTCTCATATAAGTGACCACATAGAAGATGCATTGGACCATTTGGTTGCTCGCCTTCATCCTCATCTGTGAAGCGAAATACTGGACGAGATTCCGTAAGGGGAACATGATAGCAAGCCCTGAAAATAAGAAGAAGACAAGCATAAACATAGAATTCATCACTAGAAAACTGAGAACTCCTCCAAAGACTACGAGGATGATAGGAGCGAGGATGCCGAACGATTCCACACCTGTAGGGGTGATATTGAAAGCAGCCATATCTATCGCTTCTTGGAGTGCTTCTCCTCTTTTAGCGTCAGGCTTTATCTTGATTATCTTCTCGCTTATATTGCAGGCTTTCTCATACCAAGAACCTTTATGGATCGAAAGTTCACTTACGAAATCGACGAATTCTCTGGATTCGAGTGTCTTCTTCTTTCTGGATTCATATTCAGGATCGAACTCTCCTTGAAGTCGCTTCTTGTACT
>JAUUYB010000073.1 GCA_030590605.1 Candidatus Woesearchaeota archaeon | reverse complement strand
GGCTGGAATTGGGAGGGCAGGCTCTGCAAAAAAACCAACCCTACAACTACTTCGGTCTTTAACGAGTTTTTCGGCAGTGAACTGAAGTCTATGAAATGGGATTTATGTCTCGGTGCTAGTTGTGGTCCTGGTGAGGGCAAGGGTTGCGAGTTTAATGATGCGGATGTGGCGGGTGACAATGATAATGACGAGGCCCGCTGGTGGGCGGCGAGAAGAACGTATACTGATCGTTGGCTCCATAAGAATTCCATAAGTGCGGAGTTCCAGCCAAGTTCTGGATCGGTGGTCGCGAGCCACGCACACGCATTGAGAAACCCGACCGAGTGCGAATATGATTTTTCTATCCGTGCAAGTCAGAAGGAGTGCAAAAAGGAAGGAAAGGTCAAGTGTACTAACGATGGTGGCGGATGTATAGAGTATAGAATCAGGACAAAGCAAGACTCAGGTTTAGGTACAAGAGGGTATGCAATCGGTAACTATTGATTCATAAGAACATAGAGAGTGCAGATATTATGTCGACATTGAATATCATAAACAGTATGAATCCCAGGAATATAAACCCTGCAAAAGGCACGGTCTGCATCACTTCCACCTGATTGAAATGTATTTTTCCGATGATGTGTCGTTTTCTGAGTTCTTTTATCTCTTCTTGTGTAATCCCTTTGGTTTTGGGTGATATCAGTATATCTTGTTCAGGCACCAGGTCTAAACCTATCTTCATTCCGTCCCGTGTTATCGCTTTCGTCAATACCATCCCGGGTTCCAATCGGTGTATGTTGACGTTCTTGGTGAAATAAGTCCCTAGTTGACTTATGAACTGCATCAATATGAGGTATCCAGTGAGAATCATAAAAAACGAGATTATAAAGTTCTTACTTATCAGGTATTGTGTGTTGAGAAAAAGTCGCATCACAGAAAGGAACACCAGGAAGAATATGGCCTGTTCTTCAAGCCATGCAAGGATCACTTTGTAGAGTCCCGCTATCAATATTATGTAGAGAAAATAGTTTTCTTGGATGTGCATCCTGACAAAGGCCTCTCTTATTATCCATGCGAGGCTGAATATTATCAAGAGGCTCATTCCCAATACTTTCGGGTTCAGGGAGGATTTCAGGACTTTAAGTTTCTGTTTGGCTGTAGTTCTTATGAGACTCAAGATCAGCAAATAAGCGAAGATAGGAATGATAGTATTTATCATGAAATCCAAAGGAGGAAATTGTGACAGTGTGCGCCCATAAACTTCTGGAGGGATAAGGGCTGTGAAAGCAGCGATCAGTTTCGCATCCCCCGCACCCCAGTATCCAACAAGCCAGATCACGATACCTATTGCGAGCACGAGGACGGTATGAATAAGAGCCCTTAAAGCATCAGCAAGGGTAATGAAGCCCAATATTACGAGTGCAGAGTGTATTGCGAAGCTCATCGCAAACGCTAAGATTATATGGATGTTCCTTATCCTGCCTTCTTTTATGTCTTCATATGTGGTGAAAACTCCCAGCAGAAGTATTGCGGGCAGGAATATCATGTAGGTCATCAAACCCACCTCATCAGAACCTGTCTTTTTGAAGGGTCTGTCAAAGCCTTAAATATATAATCAAATGTCGATCGCATTATCTGACATTTTTCAGTTAAGGTGACTTTACCGAAAATATTGCCTGTTTCAGTGTAGTTAAGCACAGGGCAAAGTCCACAATAGCTTTGATATATGCAGACATCACAAGCGGCATCTTCGTTGATTGTTATTTTTATGAGGTCTTTTACATTTTTTTTTGATATCATATCCGCGTATTTTTCTGAAACATCTCCTACTTTAAACAGTTCCCTTCCGCGGCCAAAGTCACACGAATATATCTTTCCTCCTGCAGTATATGCCAGCTGTCCGGTCACAGCACCGCAGGGACTCTGTAGGTCAGAAAAAAGAGAAGGGGTTCCAGAAATTTTTTGCATTATTATAGACACCATCCTTTCCTGTATATGCACACCTTTCTTATCCAGTTCTATCATATAGTCAACGCTTCTCTTCCAAAAATCGATGAACTCTTCAACAGAAGGATTGATCTTCTCATACGTCATCTCCGCATTACCTACCTTATCCACTTTCTTAAGCTGAATGACCCGCAAGCCTTGTCTGACATACTCATCAACTATCTCTTTCCAATGGTCAAGAGAGTGTCTTGTCACCGTAAGCAACGCCCCGGCACTTTTCCCTTTTTTCCTTATTTTTTGTATACCCTCAATGACAGAATCATAGCTGGAACCCCCTTCGAGAAGCACCCTGTTCTTATCATGCACCTCTTTAGGTCCGTCGAGTGATGTGCAAATATCACAACCAGATCCTAAAAGGAATCCTATCTGTCCATCAGTGACGTTGGCAAGGTTTGTGACTATTGTCAGTTCAACTTCTTTTCCGGTATCTGTAGCTTTTTGCTTTGCTTTATCGATTATTTTTTTCACAGACCCAAAATTCATTGTCGGTTCTCCGCCTTGCATCTCTATGCTGATATTCTTTCTTTTTAGCCTGAATATGAAGTCCAATATCCTGTCGATATCTTCTCCAGTAATATCCCTTTTATCGCTCATTTCATCTTTTCCAGGCATAGCATGACAATATACACATCTATGGTCACAAGTGTTGGTCAGCTCGATGATGTGCAATGATGGTTCTTGGCCAAGAAATAAACATCTGGAGAGGTATTCCTCTACAACATCTCCTGCGTTTTTTTCAGTCAGTATTACATTGGCATTTTCAAGATATCTCCTGGTGGATCGATCCATAGAGTAGGTCATCATCTGAGTATATGTGTCTCTCTTAAGAAAACTCCAGGAGCCTATGTCTGTCACTAATAGCAGTCGGTCAGGCAGTCTTTTTATCTTGTGAGGCAAGATATAATACTCAAGGAAGTCAATACTATCGCCTAAAGATTGTAGTCTGGACGTCTTTGGCCGACCTATCATCGATGCCATGACCTTTAGGTTTTGGAGCATGTCATATTGCCTTATCTGTCCAGCGACAGGTTCTTTCATTTTTTTAGCATGAGTCATTTCCTGTTTTGCCCAGAAAATATGGCCTGTAATATATTGTTCCTGAATTCTATACTTTCCTTGCTCCTGTTTTTGTATGCCGCGTAGTTAAGCAGCTCTTCATTGAATTGAATGACCAACGCATTCAGGTCCTGTTCAGGGTGTTTTTTTCTTATGTCAATCCTAATCTCTTTTTCAGGATCTCCATCAAGGATTATGAATGCCCTGTCCATCATTATGTACGCAGCACTATGCACAATATCCAAGGAGTATATCTTAGGATTGACTGAAAAGACCGCTTTTTCTTTTTCTATTATAAGATTCTCTGATATGTGTGTTTTCATTGTATTTCCCTTTGGAAGAAGATGTTTTTTTGAGTTAATAATCTTTACTTTTCAGCACGAAACATTTATAAACTAATCACGCTTTGATTCACCTATTATACCTGTCTAAACACATTTAAATGCTGTTTTCGGATAGGTACAAACCAGTGGTGTATGCATGAAAAAAGGGGTCTGCAGTAAATTCATGATTATTTTTCTCAGCGCTATATTTATCATTACATCAGTAACCAGTTCATATGCATTAACGGGTGCTGAATCGGTAGCCACTACAGAATCTGATTTTAGCGTAGGTCTTGCACCTGTTCCGAGTGGCACAGCAGCAGGGTATTGGATAGTATATGATGAGCGCGGATATGGGTATGGTACAGGGAATACCCTTGGAACTTTTTACATTCCAGCTTCCGGTTCCACACCTCTTTTTATACCTGTAGATGGTACGATAATCTCAGTGCATGATCGTCTTTCATGGAATGTGGTGTCAGATACACCAGGATTTCGTCTTGATGTGCCGGATATCTATGATCGTTTTAATGTGGATGAGGGAAGCCATGAAATTCAACACGCAAGATTTGTCCTGTACCCTTCGTTTTACACTGCTGGAGAAAAAACAGTCAATTCACATTTTGATCTTGCCAATGTTGGTTTTGACTCTTTTCAGGAGCCGTGCATAACTTGTCAATATCTTGATGATATGTCTGCATGCAGCGAGCCACTGCCTGCCAAGGGCGCAAGCTGTATCGATATAAACATACTCAATCTAAAAAGCTGTGCAGGCATTTCTGATGCATCGCAATCGCTCTGTGAAGGAGTTATTGGAGTAGGGGGAAATAGAGACCCCTTTGTTAATCCTACACCTGTCGAAATTCCTGGTTATGGAGGGTGTCGAATGTATGATTCGGAAGGATTTCTTCTCGACGTTCCCCGCCCATATGGCAGGGATTGGTTTATGACTTCTGACAGCAGTTTCCTGTCTGAAGATCTGATTGATTGGAATTCCGAAGCAGGTCAATGCTGTGGAAACGATCTTGATTTTGATCCGGGAATGATAGCTTTCGATCCGGCTTATACATCTACTCGTCCGCCTTACAGTATGAATAGGTATATATGCGTAAATGACACAAATTTTACCAATAGTGAAACAGGAGATTTCAGATGGATTGATTCCAGAGGATCTGAAGCATTTAAGATAAAACACGTAATGAATTCCTACGTATCCGCGCCATACGCAGTAGTCTCTAACAGCAACAAATGGTTTGCCTGCAATACTGATACGACTCCCGATCTTACAGGGAAATATGAGCGTGTAGATGGAAATGAGGGGGTTCTTCTTCAAGAGTACGAGATGTTGAGCATACCTGAAGAGAGTGTTGCGTGGAATACTAAAGTTACTGATGATGGAAATTATGATTCGGATGGTGTGATTTTAGGTCTGTCAGGTGAGGATGCTGCAGGCAGGTTTTCAGATTCTGTAGATATCAACACATTTATAGATGATATAGGTACAATAACCGGTCCCGGAAAAGTCAGTGCTTGCGATAGGGACGGGGATGGTTATGATGCGCCCTGGAGCAAAGATCAAGCAAGCGAATGGTTTGATTCGGATACACAATGTGAGAATCCACAAGAGAAATTTGATTGTGATGAAACATCTGACTGGGCACGTCTCAAGCATCCTGGTGCAATTGATGTCTGTCAGGCTCCAGGTTCGTGCGGTTCGGATGTTGGTGATTGCGATTTAGATTGCGATCCAAACACTAAATGTATATCTGAGCCGAACACTCATCAGTTCACTCAGGAAAGTTTCAAAACAAATCCTGAAGCTTTATTCTCATACTCCAGATTCCTGTGCCATAATGTCGATGAAGCAGGAGAATTTGCAGAGTGCTGTGGTTGGGACACCGGATGGTGTCTGAATCCGGGAGATGGACGGAGAGTTGGGTCTGCTATCCATACATTAAGGGAGTTCACATTTTTCAGATCAGAAGGTCCAGAAGATATGACTGAAAGTCAATATGCTGCCAGGGAAGGCACCAATTTTGTCTTGAGATACGGAATAAATGTCCCTCCGACATCAATCAGCAAGGATCTTTCAAATACCTTAGATTATCAGGCACCAGATGCAACATACCGGTTACCCTTGTGGCAAAACTCTAATGACCTGAACATCAAAAATTGGCAGGACTATCAGTCATTAGAGTTTTATATCTGGTTTACGACCAATTTTGAAGTTGATATCTGGTTTGGCGAGCGTAATTTAGACATACCTGAAGAATCTACGGCAATATCCAGTTTTAATTTCAGACATAAGTTCAGGATCATAGACTATGTTGTCAATGAACCTGAATTGGAAAAATGGCTGCATGTGGTTATACCCATATCCGAACTTGATCTGTTAGTAGATGGTGCGGATGTAATAGTCCTGGCAACAAACGTATGGAGAATCAAGGATCTTACATCAAGTGTATACATAAAAAGCAAGAGCCAGTCATTCAGTAACGTGGTAGGTATTGACAAAATTTTCTTAAAACCTCCAAGTAGTCGAGTGC
>JAUUYB010000081.1 GCA_030590605.1 Candidatus Woesearchaeota archaeon | reverse complement strand
GTACTCTTGACTAACTCGATAAACTTGTTCTTATTCAAAGGACGTTCATATATACTATCGATAAGATATTTTTCCCTGATACCTTCCAATTCATGCATCTGACCTTTCTTCGCAAGAATGGTAATAGCAGGTCTGCTTTCCACCAATGATTCCAATTTGCCGGCGAAATTCGTCACCATCTCATTATCAACTATAGGAGGGGTTATGATGATATCCGGATCATTAGCCCTAAGCGATCTTGTGGCAGCCTTAAGGCTCTTCACTGCTGAGACCTGAAAATCGAGACCCTCAAGCCATCCCTTCATCTGCTCCTTCTCTCTGTCGTGATCATAGAAAAGGAGGACCTTAGTCTTTTCCAGGAAATCATTCAAGCATTCATTCATTTTGGCTTCTCCGTAATATGATCAGATAGAAACATATGTGAGAGGGTGGATGTGTCAAACGGAGATTTACCGCCCTGGGATGCGTACTCCTTGAGATATCTATCGATATAGTTTCCTGTACTGGATGACAACAAAGACATCTGTATAGTTTGACTCATCGTTTAACAACCTCTCCCCCCCTCCTTTTTTTAATACTAATTTATAGTGATAACTCAATAATATTCCCAGATAGAATCTCCCACATGGTGTATGATGGTCACTGATTTCCCTTTTTCCATAGTTTCCATATCTGAACTGTCCAACATAGCACGTCCAAGCGCAAGTGCTTTGCCGTGAGTCTCATCTACTACAACAACAAGGCCTCCTTCTTCGATCCCCTCATCTATCCTTACAATCCCAGGCCTCATCACATCCGCGCCTGAAGTCACGAACTTTATCGCACCCATATCGACAGTCACTTTGGGGATCACGATATCATCCCTTTTCTGTACTAATTTCAACAGAGGGACAGCACCATCTTCTATCAGGAATCTTGGTTCTCCGTCAACAATGACGATCTTATCATCGACCATCTCGGCCCGATCCTTCTTCTTGATCGGAGGCTCGCCTTCGAAATACTTGTCAACCTGATCCCTGATCTCCCTGATCTCATCCTTACGCATCTGTCTTTTCAACATGACGTATCCTCACCTCAATTTTTGTCTTATCGTCAGATAGTTTCTCCCTGAACTCCTGGGAGAAATCCTTACTTGCCTTATCAGCACGGATAGCAAAAGTCCTGTCAGAAATAAAACCACTCTTTCGCACTACCATCTCATTTCCATCGCAAAAAGAAGGATTCAATTCAGCTAGAATAACCTCTTTCACTCCGCCAGCATCGAGATCGAATCTTACCTTGTCGCTGCCTACAAAAAATCCAGGAATCTTGAAATCCGCATTTATACCGATGATACAATCTCCCGCCACAGTTACAGTAGCGTCCTTCGTGAACTCAAAGGTATTCCTATGCATAGCCCGAATATTCGGGTGGCCATAGGCATAAAACGAGAACTCCATCATAAAAGATCATCGATCTTCTTAGAAGTGCCTTTCGCCGGGGTAGTCTGCTGATTTGCCTGTACTTCCTGCGCCTGCTTGGCGAGATCGACACCCAAGTCCTTCAATGCCTTAACATGCATCTGCATAAGCTGCTCGACAATATTCAGGATCTTCGCCATCTCTTCCCGTTCTTTAGAGAGTGTAGCGAGTGCGCCTTTGTGGAATCCAATCTGTTCATCATTGCTTACATTATTCTTAGCCATAGTAACTCTACCGAATCGAAATGATATTTATAAGTATTTGGGTTAAAAAAGAAATCTCCTAATTTTATTAACGATTTATTTTCAGTACGCTACGCCGCCTCCGCGACAGCAGCGGCTTGCTAAATTGAAAAAAGTAAATAGAATTCAGCTTATATGCAACTCACAAACATCCTCATCCTTCAAGATATGCTTGAGACTCTGCTTCTGCCCCGGGAACTTCGCTGATTTCCCCCAGATTCTTGCGAACCTGAATTTCTTCACGAAATCCTTATGTAATTTACGGGAGAAATCCTCTATAGATGATTTCCGTCTGATGATCACAGGCACATCCATATCCGGAGGCTTCCCAGGATCCTTACAGTAGACACGCATGAATTCAAGCCCTGAAAAGATAGTCTCCTTCAGTTCCTCAGTATTAACACCTTTATCTGCAGAGATGCAGATATCAGGCTTGACCTTCTTCTTGACTTTCGCCAGTTCCTTTTCATCAATCATGTCTATCTTGTTCAAGACAGTGATAGAACTAGTGTATATCCGATTTTTCTGGACGACATCGATGAGCTGATCCGCTGTGATCCTCTCCCTGATCAATACCTGGGCATTAACTATCTTAAATTCCCTCAATATCCCTCTTATTGTCGTGTCATTCAGGTCAGGGAGGTAGACAGTCTTACCTATCTGCAACCCTCCCCTGCTCGTCTTCGTAATCCTAACATCAGGATATCTTTGGTTGATCCTCACCCCCGTGTTCCAGACCTCGTTCAAGATGACAGGATAATGATCAGGATGGAATACATCCACCATAACCAGGATGAGATCCGCAGTCCGAATGACCTGCAAGACCTCTTTTCCCCTGCCAGTACCAGCAGCTGCCCCCTTGACTATCCCAGGCACATCCAGGATCTGAATCTTGGCATGCTTATGCTCCATAACCCCAGGGATCACAGTAAGAGTCGTGAATGCGTAAGATCCGACAGGAGAATCAGCGTTCGTGATCTGATTCAGTAGTGTGCTCTTTCCAACAGAAGGGAAACCCAGAAGAACGACAGTCGCGTCACCGCTCTTGCTCACACTGTAACCAGTACCCTTCGCTCCGCCCTTCCCCCTCGCTTCGTTCTTCTCCCGGAGCTTTGCGATCTTAGCCTTGACAAGCCCAATATGATGCTGAGTCTTCTTGTTATACTTCGTCTTCGAAAGCTCTATCTCAAGCTCCTTGATCTGATCAGTTATCGGAGTCTTCTTCACTACTTCAACATTCTGCGCCTTATGAGACATGATTCACCGAAAGGTTGATAGAAGTTTAAAAAAGTGACGGAAATAGGTATCAATAAAAAATCCCAATCGCAGCAAGCTGCGGGTATTTTTAGTGTTTAGTTTGATTTAATATTCGTTGCAAGGTATATGTACCCAAACTAAACAATCATAGAATCAGTCCACACGAGACCTGAACTCGCTCTTCAAGACATACCATGCATCGATAAGGTCCTGCAGGTCATCCCATACATCCATGGCGTCTTCAGAATCCATCGGCTGCTTCTTGATTATCTTATTATATTTCTTCCACTCAGTCCATATCTTTCTCTCAAGTTCATCTATCTTCTTCACAAGCTCTTCATAAGTATACGACTCTTCTTCAATAACAGGTAAATCCGTAATCTCATCGTGGAGCTCCGCAAGCTCTATTATGATCTTGTCCTTTTTCTTCTTAGTAGACTCCAAGATGATCTCAGAAAGATCCTTATCCTGATTCAGTATGACATGACTTATAGGCGTCTCCTTGTCCTTGATAGACCCTGCCATGCTATTCACGAAGTTCTTGCAGAGCTCATCAATCATCTCCCCCACCTTATATGATATCTCAATCTCTTCTCCGGGTGCAACCCCTTCAAACTCCCACATGACGAGCGGATCCTCATTCAGTATCATAGTCGGCTCGTACTCAAAATCAATGTTAGCCACATCATCGGTAAGGCACTTCGCAATGATCTCTATATGCCTGAGAGTATCGAATCCTTTCTGTGCTGTGAGAGTGATACCCACCTCTGTGCCTCCTGCAGTCGTATCGAATGTCCTTTCCTCATTTACCAGATTTACCTTATCCTTGAGCTGGTTGATGAGCATGACCGCTCCTACTTCAGGATCGATATCATCGAATATCTCTGCGGATATGTTCTCCATAAAACTAAATAAGGTGCAGTCTAGAAAAGGATCCCCGTTCCTGATGACTGCTGCCCCTCCAGTACTCAAGAAATCCAGGTTGAACGCCCCTTCAATCGTTCTCGTGCATATATAATAGGGAAACTCGATCTCATAATCATCGACGAGAAAGGAATGTTCTACAATATCTCCTGTAAGAAGAAAGACGTTCTTCTGTGCCTCACCAGATATACTATTGTTGATGACTTCACTCCCCTGGAAATAAGTATCTGCGCCACGATCCACATCTACTATGTATACCTTATCAATGCCACACCCAATATCATACTTCCGCTTCACCATAGATCCTTCCATAAAGTCGATCGTATCAACCTCACTTTGCATCATGGCCCCAAATCCTCTTACAAACGGGGTACATCTCCTATCCTCAATCTTATTCAACGCCTGGTATCCAAAAAGCAGGACACTCACGAAAACCAGCGCTGCCAGAACATAGATAAATACCTGGCTTTGCACAACACCTCTCTTTCTCATTACAGGTATCGGCATGAATTCTGTATATATATCTTTTTATTAGAAAGAGATTTAAATGTCAAAACCGAGCAATACACAATGAACTTCAGGCACAGGATAGAAGAAGGCATCCTTGCAGTCATAATAATCCTCAATATATTAGAGATATTCAAACTCCTACCTGCAGACCTGCAGACTGTAAAGCTTTGCATCTCATGGGTCATACTCTCCTATCTCGTCTATCAAGTCGACCTAGGCAAGATATTCTTCGGAACCACAACACATTGGCTTACGACAGGCATCCTCATAGGCGGTTTCATGCTCCTATGGAAAAATATAACCGCATTTGCGACAGAAGCCCATGCGTCAAGCGAGGTCTTCTCCGGCTTCCTCACAAATATCCTCTATCTGAACACAATCTTCCCACTCGTCTATTACTCCTTTCTTGGAGGAGTCGGTCTTTTCTTGATCCTAGCAATCATCTCTTCTATAACCATCCCAGTACAGAAAGACAGCCTTTTAGGAGTCCTCCATCAGATAGGGAAATCAGAACACATCCTCTTCAGGATACCTCTTGTATTCATAATGTTCCTCTTCTTCTACATCACGGTCTTCAATTTCGCATTCGAATGGCTGGGAACCATCCTTGATTCCCCTCTTATCCTACTCTCGATATTTCTCTACCTTTTCATTGTCATCAGACACCACAAGCGTTTCTCCATGGACCATATGATATTCAAAGTGGGCAATGCGGGAGAAGCATTCTATGAAAGATATATCGGATTCTTCAGGGAAAAAGAGACCCTTGCCCTAGGAATATCCGGTATCTTAGTCCTCCACCTGATGACAGATGTAGGCTCGTTCTTCATCCCTTTCCTTATCGGAGGTTCTGAGCTTGTACACACCACCTTCCTGTCCCTGTTCTTATCAGAGGTCTCAGGCGCATCTCTTGTATTATACCTAGAAACTGCAGCTGTCTACCTGCTCAACATCATCGCTCTCCTGTTCTTCTTCCTCTCCCCCGCATTCATATGGTATGAAGTCTACAAGAAAAAAGGTTTTCTCCTGAAGAGACACACCATCACAATCTTTATCTGTTCAGCAATTACTGCCCTATTGGCGCCTATCTTCAGACTTGAATCCATCAGCCAAGGAGGGCTTGCAGGAGTCCAGATCATCCTCCAACAGGGACATAACATCCACTTTGCACTTGGATTATCGTTAGCCGTAGGTCTACTCATCAATTTTACTCACAAGAAACGATTTTGGATCACGATCTGCCTTGTTTCCATCTGTGCTTTTTTTGGAT
>JAUUYB010000108.1 GCA_030590605.1 Candidatus Woesearchaeota archaeon | reverse complement strand
CATCCAGATCATCATTGATATTCCCCAAAAGAACAACCTCCCCTCCTGCTACAACCATATCACCTTCGATGACGCTGTCATCACTCAAATATACTTTCCCTCCTAAGATGACAACATCTCCTTTGATCAACGCATTGATATTTACGACACCACCGATCACCCTGACATCTCCCTGGATGACATTAGTGATCTTGTGCTCTCCTCCGAATACCGCTACATCACCATGGATCTGACCTCCTATCCGGCTCTTACCCGCGAAAGCATATACATCTCCTTCCACTTCAGCATTGATATTGACATCTCCAGCTGCGATGAGGAGATTATCAGGCATGTACTCAGAAATATATATCTCTTCTGCCATGAAAGTCTTAGATGCTGCAACTGTCCCTATAAGAAATAAGAATATGATTGATGCGATGATGATTTTCCTCATGAGGCCCCCCTATGTAGCTATTGTATAGTAGGAAACTCGATTTCGCTTGTATTTAAAGATTTATGAGGTTTATTGGTGAGTCTACAGTGGATATTTAATCAAGAAAAAAGTAGAAAAAAAAGAAAATAAAAAATCAGACTCCTAGCTGTGCTTCGGAAAGACCTTTCCTTTGGATGATCTGTTTCTTGATCTTTTCCTGAATTTCGTCAGGCAGTTTCTCATACATCTGGTCGATGAGAGATGAGTTTCCTCTTCCACCTGTTGCGCTCCGAAGATCTGAAGACCAACCGAAAAGCTCTCCTACCGGCATCTTAGCCTTAGCGATAACAAGTGCGCCTTCCTGGTTCATCTCGAGCAGCTGTCCACGCCTGTTAGCTACAAGCTTTGAGATCTCTCCCATGTATTCGTTAGGTGCTTCGATATGAAGTATCTGGAGCGGCTCATAGATGCAAGGTCTAGCTGTCATCATAGCTTGCCTGACACCCTCTCGGACTGCAGGATACATCTGTGCAGGTCCTCTGTGGATCGCATCCTCATGGAGCTTCATATCCATAAGCATAACCTTGACGCCGATTGACGGCTCTTTTGCAAGAGGTCCCTGGGTCATGACGTCCTGGAACATGTCCAGGATCATCTCTATGACTTCGCCGAGATGCACCTGGCCCCTTGTCGCATCGATCAATAGGTTGTTGTTGAATATCCCTTTGATCTTAGTCGCCGCCTTGGTATCATATCCCAGCTCGACGAACTTGGCGATGAGCTCTGGGTCCTTCTTCTTGATCCTACCATTAGAGATATCTCCCTTCTTGATAGCCTCTATGACCTCAGGCTCTACAGGTTCGACCTTGAAATAGAGCTTGTTATGCTTGTTAGGGGATTTTCCTTCCATCTGGACAGGACTTGATCCCTGGATAGCTTCCCTGTATACAACGATAGGAGGTGATGTCTTGACTTCCACTCCCTTCTCGCTCTTGATCCTGTTCTCGATGATCTCAAGATGGAGCTCTCCCATACCATGCATCAGATGCTCTCCGGTCTCCTCATTGATCTCGACTACGATACTTGGGTCTTCCTTCCCGATCTGCCTGAGCACTTCGATCAGTCTCGGCAGGTCAGATGGTTTTGTAGCTTCGATCGCTTTCGTGATCACCGGATCAAATATGTGTGTAATCTCTTCGAAAGGTGTAGTCGGTTCAAGCGTAATGGTCTCTCCTGCGAACGCTTTCACGCCTGCTATCCCAATGATGTTACCTGCAGGGACATTATCGACTATCTCCCGCTTCGATCCATTATAGATGAAGACCTGCTGGACCCTTGCCTGCTGTTTGTTCCTGTTCAGATGGACTTCAGTCCCTCTGGACATAGTCCCAGAAAAGAGCCTTCCTGCAGAGATCTCCCCTGCCTGAGGATCGATCACGACTTTCGTGATGACAAAGAAGAGCGGGCCGTTTGGATCGGCTGTCATCAAGCTCTTGCCTTCCTCTGAATCTATATCTCCCTTCCAGATCCGAGGGATCCTTACAGGTTGTGCTTCGATAGGGTTGTTCATGTGACTGATGACCATGTTCAACACGACTTCATGAAGAGGTGCTTTCTTTGCCAGAGGCTTGTAATCTCCGCCTTCGTAAGCATCGATGATATCCTTAAAGGTTATGTTCTTCTCTTTCATGTACGGAATCGAGAGCGCCCAGTTATGGAATGCTGAACCGAAAGCGACGCTTCCGTCAGCGACATTGACCTGCCATTTCTCCTTGTATTCCTTGGGTGCCAGATCAACGATCAGTTTGTTTACCTCATTGATTATGCCGATGAATCTTTCCTGCATCTGTTCAGGTGTCAGCTGAAGCTCTTTTATCAGCCTGTCAACCTTGTTGATGAAGAGGACTGGTTTTACCATCTCACGCAAGGACTGCCTAAGGACTGTCTCTGTCTGAGGCATTATACCTTCAGATGCGCAACAAAGGACGATAGAACCGTCAACTGCCCTCATAGCTCTTGTGACGTCACCGCCGAAATCGACGTGTCCTGGCGTATCTATGAGGTTGATCAGATATTCCTCTTCATTGTATTTGTGCACCATAGATACTGATGCTGAATCTATCGTGATACCTCGTTCCTGCTCATCATCATGGAAATCCAGCTGACATGCATTACCTGCCTGCTCTTCACTCATCATACCTGCTCCCCAGAGCAAGTTATCTGAAAATGTGGTCTTTCCGTGATCGATATGTGCGCAGATAGCGATATTCCTGATGTTCTTTGGATGTTTCATGATCCGAGTGACCATGTCTACCATCTTTTCTCCCATTGTAATCCCTCACATCTCGTCTTCAGAGTAGATCATCGTGGAATCGATCTTCTCATATGAATGCAGCTCTTCGGTCTTGAAGAAACGTTTCACTTCATCTTTTGCAGCGCCTGTAGAATCAGAAGCATGCACTATGTTGTTCTGGATGGACAATGAATAGTCTCCTCTCAGCGTTCCAGGCTGTGCCTCTCCGCCATGGGTGACCCCTGCCATCCTCCTCACTACATCTACAGCGTTATTCCCTTCCAAGACCAACAGGACAGCCGGTGCTGAACGCATGAACGCCTGGATCCTAGGGAAGAACGGTTTGTCCTTCAAGTGGCTGTAGTGCTCTTCGAGTATTTCTTCTGACAGATGTTCCATCTTAAGACCGATCATCTTCAGACCTTTCTTCTCAAGCCTGCTCAGGATGTCTCCAACAATAGACCTGTTGATTGCATCCGGTTTGATTATAACGAGCGTCTGCTCCATCATGATTCGCCTCCTTTTATGTACTTCTTGGTCCATTTCAAATTCTTAGCTCTGCGACCAAGCTTGACCCTGTTCTTCTCGCATTTCATAGAACAGAAATGCATGACTTTTCCGTCTTTCTTGACGTACATCATGCCTGTTCCAGGTCTTATCGTCTTCTCGCAAAAATTGCATTTAGCCATGATTATTCACCTTATTTGAAGTTTATGCTGCCTCTTCCAGCGCCTCTATTGAGAGGTCTTGCCTCGATCTCAGTCTCCCTGAGCATGAGGATATCGCCAATCTGCACCGGACCTTTGACATTCCTTCTGATGATCTTGTTCTGATCCCGTCCTTCAAGCACCTTGCACCTGACCTGGACTGCCTCTCCCCTGGTACCGCTCCTACCGATGATCTCCTCAACACTTGCAGGGAAACCATGAGTGAAGTTGATCTGAGGACCTTTCTTGATTTCCTCTTTCTTCTTTGGATTATCAGCCATCTTAATCACTCAAGCTTCTTTTTCAGTTCTGCGATAAGCTTCTTAGCGTCTCCTTCCTGGATGACAGCCACTGCTGCGCATCCGACACTGATACCTGCTGCGCTTCCGAGCTCCTCTTTGGTATCGACTTCGACACACAGGACCCCTTTATCCTTCGCAAGAAGAGGGATATGCATGATAATCTCAGGTGGGGTGGTGTCCTTTGCTACTGCTACGAGCTTAGCTGTCTGACGCTCGATCGCCTTAGTAGCCTCATTGACCCCTTTCTTTACCTTTCCAGTAGCTTTTGCTATCTCGATAGACTCGAAAACCTTATCGATAATATCTTTTGTAACTTCCATTTTATTTCCTCCGTATCTAATACCTAAGAGAGAATTACTGCCTCTCTCAGGCCACTGTGGCCGTCATTAATCATAGGCAATGAATCGGTTTTTGTGGGTGTTTATAAAGGTTTTCCTTTTAGAATGTGTTTGGTTGGATTGGATATCCTTTCTCTATTGTACGCTTCAGATAGTGAATTTGTTTTGATAAATTACGCTTCAGCGCCGCCCCCACTTCAAAACAAGTTTTGTAGTGCCGGAAAATGTTCCATTTTCCTTACACCAATGGCTGCAGACGACCATTTGATACTCAAATGGTCTACGGACCACCCCGTAGGGGGCATGTCCCCCGGTCCGACCTGCGCCAGTGGTGGCGACGCTTACGCTTGAT
>JAUUYB010000135.1 GCA_030590605.1 Candidatus Woesearchaeota archaeon | reverse complement strand
CCTGAGCAACACCATAGTCTCCATATCAAGTGTCCTAAAAGAATCAAATGTCATCGTGGATGATACCCAAAAACGTGCACATGACGCTGCAGGCTATGCCGGAGAAGCCATAAATCAGATCCAGATCATAAGGGACTCTTCTGAAGAGACAATCAGGTCAATCAAAGTCCTTGAGAATAAGATCGGAGATATCCCTAAGATAGTCAATACTATCGGTGATATCTCTGAACAGACAAACCTTCTTGCACTGAATGCAGCAATCGAGGCAGCACGCGCAGGTGAGGCCGGAAAAGGATTTGCAGTAGTATCAGATGAGATAAGGAAACTTGCTGAAGAGTCCCATACAGCGACCCAGCAGATATCAAAGCTTATCGGCGAGATCCTAGAGAACACCTCCCTCGCTGTAGAGTCAGTCAACCTGACAGGTGGCAATGTGAAATCAGGATCCATAACGATCAACAATGCATTATCATCACTTTCCACTATCACAAAACAGGTCGAGAAGATCAAAGGAGGATTCATCGCCTTAAATGAAGATATCACCCATCAAGGGACAATAAAAAAGAAAGTGAACTTAAATCAATCTAACATCAATGAGATAGTGAACAGCCTCAATGCCTCATCCCAGGAGATCGCCGCATCTTCTGAAGAGACGACGTCTGCGATGCAAGGAGTATCAGCCCAGGCAGCTGAGCTCTCTACAGGTTCTGAAAATCTCAAGAAGATGATAGATAAATTCAAGGTCTAAAACGATTTCTGAAAACAAGATCAAACCAGAAGCATAGTAGTTATGGCCCCTATGATCACAAATGTCGCTACAATATTTTTCATATGCACTTTTTCCTTAAGAAAAATGTGCCCTCCCCACATCGTCATGATCGGGACCAAGGTAAGGAGAAGAGTAGTCAGGACAAGACCTATGCTTTGGATAGACCAAGTCCGAATAAGCCAATCCCCAAGATTCAGGAAGACATAGATCAGCAATGGAGCGATCCTCTTGTCCCTAATCTCATCTCTTCTTATCCCAAAAATGAGGAGATAGATAATCCCGCCTGCAAGCGACCTAAGGAAAACGAAGGTGAATGGGGACATCACTACCAGAAGCTGTTTCACTAACAGGTTATGGATAGACCAAAGGATCGCAGCCCCGAAAATGATAGCGGAATACTTGTTGAATACGAAATGATGTTTCTCGATATAGATACTAAGGACAGCCAGTCCTGCAATCAAGGCAAATATGACATGCAAGATATTCCGTTCGTCAGGAAAGAAGATGAATGCTCCAAGAACCGTAAAGAGGACAGTTACCTGGAATGATGGCATCAGGCGTTCGAACTTCTCATGCTTGATCCCTTCATAGTACATCAGAGAAAAGATCACTGCGGTTATGGTCATCGCAAAAAAGCAGAATAAATAGAACGGCGTGAAAAAGATATCATCGAGATTCAGAAGGAAAGGGACTGCAGGCAGCAGGAACAGGCATTGCCAGATATACGATAAAGTGACGAATGTGGATACCTTGAGAGTCTTTGTCCTCAATGCGAACTTACTGTAGAGATCGCATGTGGATGCTGCAATCGCGGTCAGGAATCCTGGGAGCATGTTCTGATTCCTTATTATTAATTATATAAAGGTGCCTATTGAATTCAACTCCCGTAAGAGGTCGTTTCAGAGCTTCCTGGTCTTGATCTCTTCTAACAGGTCAGCCAGGAATCTATCTGATTTCATCTCACCAAGGACGTTGTTATCACGGGTCCGGACATTGATGGTATGATTCTGTTCTTCCTTCTCTCCGATGACGATAAGATAATTGATCTTAGACAGCTGACCTTCGCGAATCTTCTTGGATACGGATTCGGAACGGATATCCGCCTCAACCCGGATTCCGGATTCCCTGAGCCTCTTTTCGACGGTCCTTGCGTAGTTCTCGAACCTGTCAGCGACTGTTATGATCCTCACCTGCACCGGACTGATCCAGAGCGGGAACTTACCTGCAAAGTGCTCTACGATGATACCGAAGAAACGTTCGAGGGAACCATAGATCGTCCTATGGATCATGACAGGCCTGTGTTTCTTGCCGTCACTTCCTTCATAAGTCAGATCGAAATTGTCAGGCTGCGCCATGTCCAGCTGGATAGTGCCGCACTGCCATGTCCTTCCGAGAGCATCCTTGATATGGAAATCTATCTTCGGACCATAGAAAGCGCCGTCTCCTTCATTTATCAGATACTCTTTTCCATAAGTATCAAGAGCTGCCTTGAGACCCTCGGTCGCTTTCTCCCATTGCTCATCAGTGCCGATGGCTTTCTCCGGCCTGGTCGATAACTCAAGGTTGAAATCAAGACCGAATGTCGAATAGATCTTTTCTGAAAGATTGATGACCCCTATGATCTCTTCCTTGATATTTTCAGTGGTCATATAGATATGGGCGTCGTCCTGATGGAACGCACGGACACGGAACATACCTGAAAGGACACCTGAAAGCTCGTGCCTGTGGACGTGACCTATCTCACCGACTTTCATAGGCATCTCCCTGTAGGAATGTATAGTGTTCTTATACGCGATCATCCCGCCAGGGCAATTCATAGGCTTGATCGCATAATCCTGATCGTCGATCTTTGAAGTGTACATGTTCTCCCGATAGTTCTTCCAATGACCTGATCGCTCCCAAAGATTCTGGTTGAGCATAGTCGGGGTCTTGATCTCTACATATCCATCTTCTGTATGGACCTCTCTCCAGAAATCGATGAGCTTGTTCCAGATGACCATGCCTTTCGGGTGGATGAACGGAAAACCAGGACCTTCTTCATGGAAAGAGAATAGCTCCATCTCTTTACCTATCTTCTTGTGGTCTCTTTTCTCTGCTTCCTCAAGAAGTTTCAGATGGGCCTTAAGATCGTCCTTCTTCGGGAAAGCGATACCATAGACACGTTGAAGCTGTTTGTTCTTTGCGTCTCCTCTCCAATAAGCTCCAGCAAGTTTCGTCAGCTTGAAAGCCTTTATCTTACCTGTGGATGGGACATGGGGACCTCTGCAAAGGTCTATGAAGTCATCGTTCTTATAGAAAGTGAGAGTATCATCGCCCAGGTCATCGATCATCTCGAGCTTGTAGGGTTCGTGTTTCTGCATCTCTTTCGCTTCTCCCACCTTGACCTTATCGATCCTTTCGAAGAGGAGATCCTCTTTCACTATCTTCTTCATCTCAGTCTCTATCTTCTTCAGATCTTCCTGTGTGAAAGGCTTCTCCACATCAAAATCAT
>JAUUYB010000126.1 GCA_030590605.1 Candidatus Woesearchaeota archaeon | reverse complement strand
GGAAGAACTCAAAGCTGATATTGAGGAGATAGCCAGGTGCTTTAATGCAGGTTGCTTCAGGAGCGTAGCTATCCTTTGCGGCCGTCTCCTCGAGGTCGCACTTCACCGTAAGTATTATGAGACCACCGGAGTCGATCTTCTCGAAAAAAGTCCTGGGATAGGATTAGGGAAGATCATAGCAAAACTCTCTGAAAAACAGGTGGAACTCGACCCAGGGCTCTCACAGCAGATACACCTGATCAACCAGGTGAGGATATTCTCAGTCCACCATAAGCAGACTGCTTTCAATCCGAACAAGAATCAGGCACATGCAATGATGTTATACACTTATGACATCTTGGAGAAGATTTTCTCATAATTAATCGGATATCATTTTTGATCTCGATGTTCAATGCCGCCTCTTAGGAAGGATGCGGAATTTGGATAGTAGGATCAGGATTCCGACTATCACGATCGCAGCGAGGATGATGACGCTCCCAAAAGCGATCAACACCATGATTCCAGCGAATAAAACGATAAAAAATAATAGAAAAATCAGACCTTGGACGATTTTCATAGCTTCTTTTTCATCTCTTCTAGCTCGTCCATGAAACGTTTCACGGTCTTGACTGCGTGTTCAGGCTGAGTAGATAATATTCGTGCAGTTTCAGCAAGCACATCCCCTGAAAACTTTTCTGTAGAAGTGAGTTCAAGTGAAGATGCATCCATCTCTTTCTTCTTCTTTAGAGCCTTCCGCGCCGTCTTCCACTTAGAGAATAGCTCTGTTGCTCGAGAAGGGACCTGTTCACCCTCGACTCCAAGAAGTTCAGCGAGTTCGGAAACGGTATCTCCCTGCGCTCCGCTCTCCCTTTCCGTGGCCTTGCCTGCAGTGAAGTAGATCCTGACCACTCCATCCTGGATTTTCTTGGACTTGATTATCTTGATTGTGCCGACCTCAGACGTGTTGTTGAGGTGAGTCCCGCCGCATGCCTCGATGTCGATCCCTTTGATCTTGACTACCCTGACGTTCTTGCCTGGCACCGCGCCCCCTTGGTAGATCACCATGCCGTACTTCCCTTCCGCTTCTCCTCTTGGCAGCAATTCAGAGATCACAGAGACTTTCTGAGATACTATCTCATTCGCCCGATTCTCTATCTTCTGTATGTCAGAGTCGTTGATATTCTCGTAATGCGTCACATCGAGGTGAGCTTTCTCAAGAGTCTTCTTTGCACCTGCTTGGTTGATGTGTTTTCCGAGTAATTCCCTTGTAGATGCGCTGATGATATGCGCAGCAGTATGATGCTGTGCAAGCTGAGTCCTCCTTTCCTTGTCGAGTTTCACAGCTACCTTCTCACCGACCTTGAACTCAGGTGCAGATGCAAGTTCATGCACGATATATCCTCCTTGTTTGAAGATATCCTTGATCTCCACACCCTCTATTGTTCCGACATCATGGATCTGCCCTCCTGATGTAGGGTACGCAGCTGTCCCTTTGAGTATGATGTTCTTCCCGACGACCGCAACCACAGTATTCTCGAATTCCAGGTTCAGATAATCATCATAATACAGGACTTCAGTATCAGGAGTGCCTGAAGGGATGTCGAGCTTCTCTTCCTTGACAGTTGCGTGGACCTGCTCTTTCTTCTCCTGTCTCTCTGTGACCTTGGTGTAGAAGTCGTCCGGCACCACGATATTCTTGCCGAGTTTACGGGCCTCTTCCTGTATCATTTCAGGTTGGATTCCTTGGCTGTCATATAGCTCAAGTAGCTTTGATTCAGACACATCTGTCTGTATGATCTTCTGTACGAGCGCCTTGCTCTTCTCTTTTGTAGCTTCGTACTTTTTCTTTTCGACATCAAGGATCTTTTCGACCTCATCTAGATTAAGAGAAAGCTCTGGGAAAATAGGCTTGAGATATTCTGCATGCCATCTGCACACTTCAGGAAGGTTGATGTCCCATCCTTCTTTGTCGATAAAAGAAAGCGCCCGACGGAGGATCATCCGAAGGTTATACCCTCCTCCGACATTCGAAGGCAGAGCCCCATCAGACAAAGCCACAAGAAGGGATCGTGAGTGTTCAGCGATAGAATATAGCCGAGACAAAGGTATGATTTGTTTCTTCAATTCCTCAGCAGGTATGCCTGCCTTCTTCGATACATCTTCCCATGCTTCATTGATGCTTTCGATCTCATCCACATTAAGAAACGAGGAGTAAGGTAAAAATTTCTGGATGATCTCTTTCTTGACATTTATTCCGGTTATCTCCTTGAGTTTTGCGACAACAGTCGGGAATGTCGCTTCATAAGAAGTCGCAGTCCCTTTGGTGAACCATGCGTTCCTTTCATGTCCCATCCCCATATCAAGCACTTTTAGTTTGAGAGGCACAGGACCATCTTCAGTCTGGTCAAAGAGCATGTAGACCTGGTTCCCGAGCTCCAACCCTCGTGAGAAGTATTCCATGCAGGGTCCGAAGTTTCCTCCGCCTGCCCACGCGTCTTCGTGGTAGGTGATCTCTTCATTAGGCAGTCCAAGCCCTTCCTTTAGCCAGCTGTGGATGTCTGAAAATACTCTGTTCTGGTCCCACTCTTCTTCTGGTACGAACATGTGCTGGCCGATCATTACGAATCCTGAGTAATGTGCTCCGGTTATCCCTACATTGTCTATATCATTGAACCTGAGACAGAACTGCGGCACGACAAGCGGATTTGCTGGAGGTTCTACCTCACCGGAAACGACGAAAGGCTGGAAATCATAGATTGATGCCTGGACAAAATCTGTATCATCTCTCCATCTGGCAACTACTGGATACCTGTCGATAGGAGTATATCCTAGTTTTGTAAAATGAGCAGCGAATCGTTTCCAGACTGTGATGTAGTCCATCTCTTTTTTTGCAGGAGTATCTCCGATGAACCTGAATCCTCCTGAACATGCTGGATCCCCACAGTGGTCTTGATTCTTATTGACTGTCCAGAAGAATGTGCCGCAGGAGCATTGCTTCCGCTCGAACCCTTCAGACTTGAGGACCTTGGTTGCGTAGTACTTGTCTGGGTTCTTTGAGGCTTCTATCTTGAATTCCTTTTTGGTCTCCTTATCACTTTTCATTTTTTACCGGAGTTCCTGTTTTCTCAAAAGTGGTCTCACCCGAGATCAGTTTCCTAAGGGTCTCCTTGACATCTTTTATGTCTACCCTGACCTGGTTGGTTGTGTCTCTGTCCCTGATGGTGACTGTTCCTTTCTCTTTTGAATCGAAGTCATAGGTGATGCAGTATGGTGTACCTGCTTCATCCATCCTTGCGTACCTTCGTCCGACACTTCCTGATTTGTCGAAGAAGCAGGGGAATTCCATCTTTAGCTCGTCATGAAGTGCTTTTGCTCCGTCATAGAGCTTGTTCGTCAGCGGAAAGATAGCGGCCTTGATCGGTGCAAGGATAGGGTGCAGTTTCAGCACGATGTTTCCCCGCTCCGGATCATCTTCATACGCGTCGAACATGAATACTAGGAACGCCCGATCGACTCCTTGGGATGGTTCTGCTACCACATAGGGTACGACTTTGGTCTTTGTCTCTTCATCGAAGAGAGACATATCCTGTATGGAGTGT
>JAUUYB010000160.1 GCA_030590605.1 Candidatus Woesearchaeota archaeon | reverse complement strand
CCGCAAAGGCGGATATCCTCATGTTTAATGTGGAGTCTACGGAAGAACTGGACGCCATCTCCAGACAGGCGAGGCGACTTAAGTGCCGTGTCAGGGTTTCTTTCACGTAATGGTGGGTTGATTCAGGAAGTATCTGGGCTTACTCCGCTTGCATATAGCGGACCTGGAAGCAGGATAGATGACGATGCCATAAATATAACCTTCGAGGTGTTCAGGTCAAGGAATTTGGTGAGGACTAAAGATCATCTTGAGAATAAGAGCATAAGATTTATTTGGTTGGATGGATCGACTGTTGATGAGGTGTGGGGCACTGAGGAAGACGGATTGCTCTTCCTGTTCCGCAATAACGAAACATTTAAAAGGATATATAACTATACCAGTATACAAATTTGGGAAGTGATTAAGTGAGGCAAAGAACATGATAGAATATGTTATGTGGGTTATTTCGTTTTTCACCCTCTACATATCGATAGTCTGGCTCAATTTTCTATACTTTTCGGATTTTTCTAAGAAAGGTAGGATACCTAAAACCCTGCCCTCACTCACTATAGCAGTCCCTGCTCATAATGAGGAGAAGGGGATCACGAACACATTAAGCTCTCTTGCAGAATGTGAGTATCCTAAAGACAAGTTGCGGATAATCGTCGTCAATGATGGATCTGTCGATGGGACCTGTAAGACTGTCTATGATTTCATTAAGGCTCACCCAGGAATTCAGATTTCTTGCATCAATCAGGAGAATATGGGAAAGGCAGCTGCAGTGAATACTGCCCTGGCTGAGACTGATACTGAGTTCTTTGCTTGCGTCGATGCAGATTCTACTATAGAACCTGGTTCAGTGAAACCGATGCTATCTCATTTCTATGATGATGCTAAGACTGCAGCTGTGATCAGCGCGATAAAGGTCCATGATCCAAAGAATCTGTTTGAGAAAATCCAGCGTCTCGAATATTTGATGGCTATACTGTTGAGAAAGATCCGTTCGACTATCGGCACGCTGTCGATGACTCCAGGAGTCCTTTCGATCTACCGAACAAAGGTCCTAAAAGATGTAGGAGGATTCGATGAAGGTAATATCACCGAGGATTTTGAGATCGCTATGCGCCTTAAGTATCATGGTTACAATATCCAGCTGGAGATGCACAGTGTGACTTATACGAAGGTTCCAGACACCTTTAAGAGTCTTTGGCGTCAGAGGCTCAGGTGGTGCAGGGGGTATCTCGTCAACCACTATAAGTACAAGGACATGTTCTTCTCAAAGAAGCATAACAGGCTCTTCTCATACTTCCAGCTTCCATTGAATATATTCTCTATATTCATGCTTCTTATGATCATCATGCTTGTATCTTATGGGTCCGTAACATTCATCTTCGAGAGATTAGTGCGTATAGTGATGATCAAAGGATACATGGGGAATCTGTTCTATTTACCGAGCTTTAAGGAATTCATCCTATCTTACAATTTCAAGATCATGTTCCCGCTCTATATGGGCGCGATTTCCGGACTATTCCTTTTCTATCTTGCTCATCGTATCCTTAAGGAGAAGTTCAAGTATCCTATGTCGATCTGGGGATATTTCGTGATTTTCCCTTATATGTCCTTCACTCACTGGATATTCTCTCTTGCAGAAGAAGTTATGAGAATTAAAAGAAAATGGTGAAGCGTTTCACGAAACACATATTCCTTACAGTATTCCTGATGCTGATCATGGTATTCGTGACCGGACTGCTTCTTGGAAGATATCTTGAGAGGTCTGCTGAATCAGAGATTTCGGTGTTTTTGAAGGAGAATGAGCTGATTACAGAGTCTTACTTGCTGGAGCAGGCGCTTATCAGGGCTTCAGGAGAGGAAGGTTGTGATCTGGCAAAGAAACGGATAAATGATCTTTCCGAGCAGATGGGAGAGATTGGCAGGAGGCTTTCTTTAGGGGATG
>JAUUYB010000147.1 GCA_030590605.1 Candidatus Woesearchaeota archaeon | reverse complement strand
GTTCCATAATCATATAGTACATAATCTGCTATCCAAAGAGGACATCTTTCTCCGTTTGCAGGATTGATGAAATACTTGCCGATGAACATGCCATTCTTTTCTTTTCCTTCAGCAGTCCTTTCAACAGTTGTCTGCTTTTTTACTGATTTTATGAATTGTCTGGATTTCTCCTCATACTCTGTCCCTCTTGTCCATTCAAGGATCTTCGGATGTTCTACTGCTAGGACAAGATAAGTGATTCCGAAGACTGTATCAGGACGGGTTGTAAAAGTAGAGATCTGATCTATCTTGGTGCCGTCTTCATCGACTACATCAAAATCTATCTCTGCACCTTGACTCTTTCCGATCCAATTTCGCTGCATGATTTTTACTCTTTCAGGCCATGCCTCAAGTTTGTCTAGGTCTTTCAGAAGTTCCTCTGCATAATCAGTTATCTTAAAGAACCATTGCTCGAGATTCTTCTCAGTGACCTCATGATGGCATCGCCAGCATTGTCCATCTTCTACCTGCTCATTTGCAAGGACTGTCTGACAGTCAGGACACCAATTTATCGGCGCCTCTTTACGATATGCAAGACCTTTCTTATAGAACTGGAGGAACAACCATTGGTTCCATCTATAGTACTTTGGATCCATACTGGTGACCAGTCTATCCCAATCATATGAAAGCCCCATCTGTTTTTGCTGTTCCATCATTTCAGAGGAGGTCTTCTTGGTCCATTTCGCAGGTGCGACCTTGTTTTTGATAGCTGCATTCTCCGCAGGTAATCCGAAAGAATCATATCCCATTGGATAAAGTACATTAAATCCGTTCATCCGTTTAAATCGCGCGAACGAATCACCGATAGAATAATTCCTGACATGGCCCATATGAAGCTTTCCAGAAGGGTAAGGATACATCTCAAGACAGTAATATTTTGGTTTTGTGGAATCCTCCTTGACCTTAAAGGTACCTGATTCATCCCATTTCTTCTGCCATTTGTCAGCGATCTTCTTGAGGTCAACCATAGTAACGCAAAAGAATGCAGGAAGGATATAAAATACTTATGGTGTGTCAGGTTCAATAGAAAATACGCAGAACTATGCAATTAATATCATTAAAAATATAGAAAGAACAATCCAAACCTACTCAACAACCACACGGATCTTCTTTATGGATGATGCATCTGTCTTTAGGTTGACAAGCGAGAACTTAGCGATCTTGTTCTTTTTTGCCCAAGTATTCGCAGATTCCTCTGTCTTAAAGGTCTTAGGCCTGACTTTTCTGCCTCGAGAGACGCTCTCGTAACGTGATCCCCCTCGTTTAAGATCCCTTCTTCTTACGTGATTGCTCATTTTAAAATTTCTTGAATTGTGCGATTGTGTCTATAAGATCGACATGACCAAGCATCATCGACCTGCAGCAGTATCTAGATAATCCGAAATCGTCCAGCACACTCTTCCTATCTTCGCCAGACTCAACTCTCTTGTTGAAATCTTCCCATAAATGCCCGATTGGTTTTCCGCAGCTCCAACATCGTACTGGTATGATCATTGTCTCACCTGTAACTTTTTTGTCTTTTAGACCTGGCCTTGCCGTGGCAATTTGGCTTATGGGTCTCTTTTCTTCGGACATCCGCGACAAGGAGATGTCTATCGTACTTGAGGAAATCAGCCTCAAGCTTATTGTCCATACCTATGATAGCTCGTGAGATAGCGAGTCTTGCAGCATCTGCTTGGCTCGACTGTCCCCCACCATAGACAGAGACATCAATATCGACTTTTTTTACAATATCTGCAGCGAGCATGAGAGGTTCCTGCATTTTTAATCGTGACATCTTAGGTTCATAGGCAGTAAGAGGGATCTTATTTATTCTGACATTCCCTTTTCCTTGCTTAAGTGTAGCCCTAGCGACTGCGGTTTTCCGTTTTCCTGAAAAATGAAGTACTTTCATAGTTTTGCACCCAGATTCTTACAAAGCTCCTTGACAGAGATATACTCCTGTGAACTAAGCTTCTTGATATTTGCATCTTCAATAGTTACTGCTGCCTTGATATCCTGACCTTCAGGAACGCGTGCGAAGCATTTGATATTATCATATGCTGCTCTTCCTTTAGGCTGTTTGTACGGCAACATGCCCCTGATGGTTCTCTTGACGAATCTATCAGGCAGTCGAAGGACAAATGGTCCCTTGAAGGTCCCTCTGTCTCTTTTCTGTTTATAATGACTGAAAATACGATATTTATTGCCGGTGATGATGCCTTTTTCACAATTTATGATTGTGACTTTCTCTCCCATGATCGCTTTCTTGGCTGCGACTGTAGCAAACCTTCCGATTATGAGATTTTCTGCGTTGATGATCATGTTACCTTACCCTATGATTCGTACTTTTTCCCCCTTTGGGTTCTTCTTGATGAGGTCCTGGAGAGGCATAGCCGTTCCGTTCGCTTTCTTGATTGCATCTAACGCGCCTTGTGAGAACGAAAATGCGGCAACATTGAGTTTATGTTTGAGGATGCCTGATCCAAGCACTTTTCCAGGGATGACTATTGTCTCTCCATCATTCG
>JAUUYB010000156.1 GCA_030590605.1 Candidatus Woesearchaeota archaeon | reverse complement strand
ATGTATCAGGATTGCAGTCAGCATCCACGACGCAAGCGGCACAGTCTGTATCATAAGCATCAATCTTGGAGTCGCAGTCGTTGTCCCTGTAGTCTGTGCAAGACATCTCAGTTGCTTCATAAGGGCCAGCCTCATCAGCATCGTTTCCACAGCATTTGTTAGAAGATTTAGATGGGTTATAATTTTCACCTGATTCATTGAAGCATTTCTCCTCACAATCCTCTGCAGAGAAATATTCATCAGTAGTGCCGTCGCAGTCATTGTCGATCCCATCGCAGACCTCTGTAGAAGGTACGCAACCGGATCCGACGGTGATCTCTGTGTCTCCGATGATATCTAGGAGGCTAGCCATACCCTCGACTGAATAAGAGCCGGACCAGGAGTGTGTGCCTGCTGTTCCTGATGCAGTGATCGTGTAAGTGATGGAAGTATCTGGAAGAGGGTCGCTGTTGACATCGAAATCTGCCCATTTGAGCAAACTGGGATCAGGCGTGGTCCCTCCTGCAGCATCATTGACTACAAAACCTGCTGGAATCGTCTCTTCTATGCCATAGAAAGTCTCACCATTTGCAAGAGTGATAGTAAGAGTGACTGTAACAGTTCCTTCGGGTTGTACTGGATCAGGTGAAATAGCCCGCGAGACTGAGGACCCAGAATACGTCTGCATACCTGTAATCAGATTAGAACGCTCTTGTGGGAACGGAAGAGAGAAGATGACGATCAACAGGAATCCCATCATGATAGGGAGCCCCAATGAAAATGCTTTATGGTATCCTTTCATGATGCAGTAATCGTAGAATCTCCTAATATAGGGACAGTGTTCTCATTAGAATCCATTGCGTATTTCCCTTGGATGTCGTATGTTCCGGGTGTATCTGTCTTGAGCCTGTAGGTGTAGGTCATCTGCTGTATGCCTTGTATCTCGACTAATTTGATGTGATTGTTCGAGTCGTGGTCTCCGGTAAGTATCTGGAATTCTTTAGGCACCTCTTCTTCTATTATGTAATATGTATCATCAGGTCCGGGGTTGATATGGAGATTTACAGATATCTCTCCAGAAGAATCTGCAGGAAGGACTTCTCTTACTACTCCTATCTGCGCAGTGTCATCGACCATATCTGAGTCATTTTCCAATGCTTCTTCTCCGCAGCCTACCATCAAGAGCAATAAGATAATTATGAATCTTTTCATGCTGAACTCACCCCTTTATGGTTCTTTCTTAGAATTTTGGTAAATCTGATATTTAAACATTTCGCATACTCACGACGGAGAGTCATCAAGAGATGCGGATATGATTACGAGTGTAGCTGTGAGTGCGTCCTCTTCGACTATGGAAATATCATCCAGAATGATTTTTTTCCTGAATATCGGTCCGTCTACCATGAGGCTCTCGAACTCTCCACCTTCTCCAGCGACATTCAAATCTATCTTCTCATTCAGTCTGGCGAGCCGGTCAATATCAACAGGACCGATCTCTTTACCAAGCCAGCTCTTGTCAAGGCCTTCAGCAGCGACCTTAGTCATGATGAAAGAAAAACCTTCCTTCAATATCTCCCGCATCTCGGTCTCCTGGTTTATGTGCCATAGCGGAGAGAACACTTTTAACCCGAGATCCTCGCATATAGCTTCGATCCTCTCGCGCTGGTAGTTTGAGTAGAGCGCACCAGTGATGATGCCGTCAAGCTGATATCTTTCCTTTGCTTTTCTCATGAGTTTTTTTAGGTCATCCAGTTCTGCTTCTTTTTCTCCTCTTGTTGTTCCAGTGATCAAGGGGATTCCCATGGATCTTGATTGAAGGCCGACCAAGTCTATCGCAGGTGTGTGGAACATGTAAGAATCAAGGTTATCGCTCTTTACCGTGATCATGCAAGCGACATCATAGTTCTGCCGAAGCATAGTGTAGATTGCGTAGATACTGTCTTTTCCGCCTGAGACCAATGCACCTAGGCGGAGGTTATGCTTTTTGTAGAATGTCCTTAGGTAATCGGACTTTCGCTTGAACCCTCTCTTTCTTGTCAGGTTCGTGATAGCTTTTCCCATATTCGATCCGTACTGAGCAGCTTTTTTCTTCCTCTTAGCGATGAAATCAGGGAGACCTCTCCTGATAGCAGCGATTCT
>JAUUYB010000092.1 GCA_030590605.1 Candidatus Woesearchaeota archaeon | reverse complement strand
CCTCCCGTTGCCTATCTCAAACTCTCTGACAAAGAGCAGTCGCTGGATGAAATCAGATATCATGGGTCTTTTAGGATAGTCTGACTATTTAAACCTTTTTTTAAGCTTCATCAAAAGCGACCTTCATGCAAATGTTTAAAGCATTTTTTTTGATGAAGCATGTCCAGAGATGTTCAACGTATCATCAGGATGACTTCTTCCTTGAGAGTATCAAACTCCCTTCCCGCACCCTTGATGTTATAGAAGTCTATCTTATACTTCGGCAGGTAAGCAGGACCATCGTTTCGCTCGATAGACACCCTCATCCCGTCAGCATGATGTGCGCTTATCCTTTTTCCGATATATGATTCCTCAGGGATAAGCCTATCGATTATTGTCCCATTCACACGTACCTCATCAGCTGGAGATCCAAGGATGTCTTCCACTAATGCATTTGCTTCTTTACCGGTAAAATTACCATTGCCATAAAAGAATGAGATGCTCCCTTCTTTCCTAAGCTCCATCCCAAGAGATTTCGGGATAGCGTGAAGATCCACCCCCTTTATTTTCGGAGTGATGTACACATCCCCTTCCCCTCCTGAGACATATAGAGCATAATCAGGTGTATCTGATACGAACCAGCCAGAAGATGGACAGTCAGGTTCCAAACACTCGAGTGATTCTAGGCTTCCAGCTAGGTATGGTATTTCCAACTCTTCAAAAGGTCTTTTTTCCACATGTCGCATATCTTGTTTCATTGTATTACTCCAGAAATCAAGGGAACGATGAACAGCCTAACAGCCGCAGCTCCCGGAGCCCCAGCTAGATGATCCTGAACATGAACAGCTGGTTGGACTCATAAATCTATAAGAATACATTGAGATATTTAAAAGTTACTAAAGGACTTTGATGATTTTCTGCATCTCTAATCTGTGGTGATGCATCACTTCTTCCGGAACCCCAAGACTTTTCACTTTGTCAAGTATACCGTCGATCACTTTTGGTATGATTTTCCTATCAGGTTCGCTGTACGACCCTCCCAAGACTTCAAATAATGTCTTGACTTCAGTAAGGATCTCTTCGAACTTGTTCTGCTCCTCTGTCGGAAGCCCTTGGAATTCTTCAGGCCGGTTATCTTTTAGGGCAGTAAGATAATAATCGAGGATGATATCCCTTGCCCTCTCTGGATTCATCTCAGTGAGGTCAGTCTCATCGACACCCCACTCTGTAAAGTCTGTCATAGAAATATTCAATTCAATGTCATATATATTTCTTTTTATTTCATTGAAAGGTATTAAGCCTATTTGAGATCCTGTACTAATCTTACATGTTTTATCTCTTCTTTGATCAGGCTCTTGAACACCTTCCGAAGCGAAGGCCTATCAGCTTTCTTGAGTTCAAACGCATATATTTCACGCATTGCCTGCTCTTCTCTGAGCGCCCGTTTCTTAACGGTCTTATCGAATCTTCCTTGACCGCCTATTGCAAGGATCTGCTTCGTGATTAGTCCTGCATGATGAAGGGATCCAAGCACAAGTGTATCTAGTGATTTCTTGTTGCCTTTGTAGTTGAGTTTATCAAGATTTTCGATGTAGAACATGACAGAATCGAACTCTGTTTTCAGGTTCTTCTTGAGCAGGCTTTTCTGTTTTTGGGTAGGGAACATATGATCACCTCTAGCTTATATACAGATGCACGGCCTATAAAAAGTTACTTATTTTGCCATTCTTGTTTTCCCCTGATTCCCGTCATAGACCCCTTGATTCAACATTCTCCAGTTACGACAAACTTATTTAAAGGGTAACTCCGATTTTTCCTCTTGAGGGGTGAAATTAAAAGAGGTCTAGCTATGGATAATACTAAAGATATAGCTAAATTGAGGAATGTCGTTGACCCGAAGTATTTCTTCTGGCTGAACAACGGCGAATCCATATCGAGCATCGACGGACTTATCGAAGCTCTCGAAAATATGGATGAAGACCTCTTCCGTCATCACGTTAACGAACAAAAGAATGATTTCTCAGATTGGGTGAACAATTGCCTAAACGACAAGGAACTTGCATCCTTATTGGCTGCGACATTAGATAAATCCCAGATGATTGATATCCTAAAAGGCGAGATTATTGAAAAAGAAGAACCCGTTCAAGAAACAGAAGAGATACTCGAAAAAGAAGAACCATCGATTTCTGACCTGAATGCTGACTTAGGAAATCTCACTGACAAGATTGAACAGCGAAAAGACATATACATCAAGAACATCATATCCAAGGAACAGATAACAGAAAGGCAGCGTATATTAGATGAACTCCTTGAAAGCAAAGACAAGAAGTTAAGGCAAAAAGAAGAAGAGCTAAAAGAAAAAGATCAGGAACTCCTGGCTAGGATCAGCAATTTATCTAAGGACGAACTCGATCATGAGAGGACACGCATTCAGATCAAGGATGAGGAAGACGAGATCAACCAGTTCATCAAGGATAAACAGCATCTGATAACAGATCGGGAGATACTGATTAAGGAAAAAGACACTCAGCTCAACATGGAACGTTCCGATGCCCAGACAATGATAAGAGAGCTGGAAAAAAGGGAAGCTGATTTATTGAAGAACGAAGAGCTCCTGCTCGAGACCAAGGGAGAGCTTGAACGGAACATGCTTCGGTTGGAAGAGAAGGAAGATGAGATCAAAGAAGAAGGCCGTCTGATCGGAAAACAAAGAGACTCCTGGAATCAGGAAGAGAAGAACATCATATCACAATTACGGACTTTGAAGATAGAACTTGGACAAGAAGAAAGACGGAAGGACAAGCTGTTCAACGAGATTCACAACATAGAAGCACGTGAGAAGGCTGTATCTGAAAAGGAAAAAGACATTGGATTGATGCAGGACCAGCTAGAGCACGAAAAAGATCTTATTGAGCAAAAGAAGACCACCCTGAAAGATGATAGGGAAACGCTCGAGCAAAAAGAACAGGCCCAAAAGGAAAGGAAACTCGATATAGAGATGGAATCAAAGAAACAAAAAGAAGAGGAACGTATGGTGAAAGCCCGTATGGCTGATCTTGAGAACAAGAAAGCACTCATCCAACAAGAAGAAAAAGACCTCATGAAACAGATTGAAGAGAAAGAGAGAAAACTTGACTCTATGGAAGACCAGATTGAGGCTATACAAAAAGGGAAGGATAATTCCATCCAAAGAGAGAGACAACTTACTGCCCTTAAGGAAAAAGCGATGGATGAATACAGGAAATTCAATGAGAAGATCATATCTTTGACAAAAAAAGAGAAAGAGCTCGACAAGAGGGAACACGGGATATTTGAACGAGAGGTGAAAGCTCGGCGGCTCTTAGAGGATGCCAAACGCGCAGAGAAAGGAAGGAAAGTGAACGGCCTACTATCAAGATTCAATATAGGTACTAAGCCTTCAGATCCACTTGAAGGAGCCACTAAGACAGAAGAGCTGAACGCGATCAAGGAAGGTGAAAAGCACATAACTGAACTCTCAAAGAAAGTCGACAGAGTACGCACACTGATTCAGTCAGACGAAATTGAGAAAGCTGATAAGGAATCCATCGAGATCAGTGAAGATGTCAAAGAGATTGAAGAGAAAGGAAAACAGCTAGAGAAGGTCATCTCTCTCATAGACCAAGTGATAAAAGAGGTCAAGAAGCAGAAGCTGGATGATGCGAGGCGCACCTATCAACGGTTGAAGAAAGAATATGACAAGCTCGAAGATTACGAAAAGCATACGCTCTATGAAGAAGTCATGGAGCTTTACCACATACTGAAAGAGTAATTTTTTATATGACTGGAATCATAAGAGATGCTGATGATTGGTGACATTTCTAAACATATACGAAAGAGCCTCCTTAAGAGTAAACCTGTAGAGACTATCAGGCTTGAGCTCGTCCACATGGGTTATCATGTCCAGGAAATAGATCAGGAGATCGCTAAAGTATCGTCGACCATTCAAAAGAGGAAGAGCAAGATCATGCGATTCCTGGCAAAAGATGTCCTGGACAGGGTAGGATACGGACTCGGTTCTGTTCAATTCCTCAATATTTTTCTTTATCTCATCAGTGGATCAGTATTTCTCATAGGGATAGCGAATGCGATCAAGACTATCCTCTCCCTCATCACTTCTCTTATCATGGAGGAGTATATCCGTCTGAAGAATGTATACAAACGGACGATCGGTTATTCAGGTATCCTTCTAGGTCTCTCGTTCGCGCTTTTCGCTGTAGCGATCTATTATGGATCCACGACGATGTTTCTTCTGGTGCTATGGTTGAATGCTATTGTGATCGTACCTTACGGAAGCTTATACCAGAAGATGTTTCGGGCGAGCCTGATTGAAGAACGTAAGAAATACTTGATCGGGAAGCTTTCATATTTTGGACTCTTCATCACCTCTCTCGCACTTTTTGGAGGTGCATATTGTCTCGATTTTTTTGGTTTCGAAGGAAAGGATGTTATGATCGCAGGTATCCAGTTCCATGCGTATGGTTACCTTTTCATGCTGATAGGAGCAGCTGTTTCGATCATCCTTTCTTCATATATCTTCTATTTCATCTATTGGAAAAGTATTGAAGAGACTACATCCCCTGGACTCTGGCAGGAAGTGCTTTTAGGGTTCGGGCGGGCGAAAGAGTTTTGGATCAAGGTACAGGGAAACAGGGTTCTCCTCATACTTACGATCACAGGCATGATAATAGGGATTCTCCAGACATTAGGAAATTCATACTACGGTCTGTTCATTTACAAGATACTTGGGACCACTGGATTCGGTCCATGGCTGAATGTCAGTCTGATCTTCATCCTGGCCACGCTCGCGTCTGTGATCTCCCCATCGATCACAAGGAACATGGCAAAGGAATACGGCAAGGTGCCTATGCTCGCCTTCGGAGCTGCCCTGATGGCTATTCTCCCTTTCTCCTATTTCTACAAACCGACCCTCGTGACGATCGCGATGGGAACGATTGCAGGGATAATCGGGTCTTCAGTGAACGGGGTTGCGACTGGATTGCTCATAAGAGATTACGTACGGGACCAGGATATGTCGACATTTATGCAGATGAACACTATCCTTTCTGTCCTCCCTTATGTCATCTTCGTGCCTGTAGGTGCATTGGTCGCTGAGATGATCGGACTAAGGGAACTCTTTCTTGGAATCACTATTCTCTTCTTCGTGCTTGT
>JAUUYB010000100.1 GCA_030590605.1 Candidatus Woesearchaeota archaeon | reverse complement strand
CATGCAGAGATCCCTGACCTCATCAGATGGAGGCAGAAACTATTCTCACTCGGACTCATCGGTGCTTATCCTGATGGTATCGGATACGGCAATATGAGCATGCGATCCGGACACACCTTCATCATCACAGGTACTGCGACGGGGGACAACGAACTGATCAATAGGCACCACTTCTCTCTCATCACCTCATACAGCATCGAAGGGAATCAGGTCCACTGCAAAGGATCCAACAAGGCATCCTCAGAATCACTCACCCATGCCGCAGTGTATGAATCAGATCCGCACATACATTTCGTCATCCATATCCATAACAGGAAGATGTGGGACAGACTCAAAGGAAAAGTCCCGACCACCTCTGTCAAAGCATCATATGGTACTCCAGAACTTGCTCTCGAAGTCAAGCGAGTCTACCACAAAGGCATTCCCATCATAATCCTTGGAGGGCACGAAGAGGGAATACTCTGCTTCGGAAAGACTCTTGAAGATGCAGGGCATGCTGTCCTCAAATATTTTGAAGATACCTAAATCTTAAAAACCCTCAATCATTCTTCTTATCCATGAAAGGGCTATTGGGAATCATAATCATCTTGATACTTCTTGTAAATTTAGCGATAGCATATCTCGGACCTGACGCACAGCGGACAGATTTCAGATATCTTGAATACACCGAAAGCGCCCTATCCTCCTCCCAGGAATGGACTACCTATACCCATACTGTCTATGCGCCAGACCTTGAACAGATATCCAAAGACAAACAAGAGAAAAGGGAAGAGGCACGCAGACGCCAGGCACTACAATATGAACTCGAGAAAGACCGCGGAAACACTATAGGGTTCCGTGATATGTCTGGGTACTCTGCGTATTCTTTTCGGGCAGATAACAGAAACTTTCCCTAATTGATATGTTCGTCCTAACTCCATCTTAAAAGATGGAGTATTAACGGACTCACACTAGTGAGGGAAAATTTCTGGAACCTAAAACCATGGTTTTTAGGTCAAGAAAAGCTTTGCTTTTCTTTGAATCATAAAGTCGAGCTGTCGAGCTTGTATCCACCAAATAAATCAAGAGGTACAAAGAAAACTTTCAGTTTTCTTGTACAAAAAATCTATGATTTTTTTGTATTAAGCTCGACTTTATGATACTCAGGGATAAAGAATCAGTTATCATTAGCCCAATATCCGATGATATTCCCTGATGTACAATCGATGTCATATGCGACCTCGTAATATGCTGTGGCAGTGCAGACTGGGATTTTCGGGTCAAGTCCCTGATACACCTCTGATTTCGCGATATCTCCCTTAGGAGTCGTCATGATATCTCTATTCTGTCCGAGAGTTACCTCGATGAATCCTGCTGGCTGCAGTCCGAACCGGGGCATCGAATACCCTGCACCAACCTTTACTGATTCCAGGACCTGAGCGACATCATCGCTGTCTAACATCCAGTCCACAATCATATAACCCTCTGCATAAGCCTCTGGAAGGAACCTTTTGACCATTCTCGTGCTCGCCCCCTCCCAATTGACAGTGATATCCAGGATCTCCCGATACTCCTTTGATCCTGCTGTGAAGCTGACTACATAATATCCTTGATAGACCTTGAGATCAGACACCCTATCATAGGTGTCGCGTATCTTTCCATCAAACAAATTGTATCCTTTGATCCCGAATAGTTCTGAATCATTAGCCCAACCTAATGCAGATGGGAAAGCTTCATCCACAGCCCAGCCTGCAGTACCTTTAGGAAGACCTGAGACTCCATTCTCGAGATTGACAAGCGGTTCTTCAGGCACTGGAACTGGGGGTTCAATCGGTACTATGACCGGCTCTTCAATAGGTTCAGGAATCAGAGGAGGCTCTATCGGTACATCTACAACATCACCAGTGATATCAGTCGGCATGTCCACGATAGTCTGCTCCGGCTGTGCAGTGCAACCTATCATGAAAAGAATTATCCCAAAAAGAATGATCAGTCTGACGTCTAACACCCCCAAATGGATAATAATAAAGGAAATATATAAATTTATAGGTAACCTGGACCCTGTAGGAAATCTACTGAACTAGCCGCTTTACCAGATCGACCATCCTCATAGAGTATCCCCACTCATTATCATACCAGGACACTACCTTGATGAGTTTTCCTTCCATCACAGAAGTCATCTTAGCATCGAACACAGAAGAATGGTCATCTCCCACGATATCAGTCGACACTAACGGCTCCTCTGAGTACCTCAAGATACCTTTCAGCGGACCATCAGCAGCATTCTTCATCATCTCGTTCACTGCTTCAGCTGTCGTATCCTTCTCGACTTCGCAGACAAGATCCACGACGCTACCATCCGGAACCGGGACACGCATAGCGATACCATCCATCTTTCCCTTGACTTCAGGTATGACCAGACCCACCGCCTTAGCTGCACCAGTCGTAGTCGGGATGATATTCACTGCAGCCGCCCTTGCACGCCTAAGATCGCTGTGCGGGAAATCCAGGATACGTTGATCGCCAGTATACGCATGGATTGTAGTCATGAATCCCTTCTTGATACCCAGATTATCCTGCAGCACCTTCACGACAGGCGCAAGGCAATTAGTGGTACAGGAAGCATTCGATATTATAGTGTCTCCTTCCTCAAGAGACTCGTCATTCACTCCCAAGACAATCGTCTTTATCCCGTCTCCTTTCCCAGGAGCTGATATGACGACCTTTTTCGCACCTGCATCAAGATGCTTCTTCGCACCCTCAGCAGTCCGGAATATGCCAGTCGATTCTACGACGATATCAACGCCTAGATCGCCCCAAGGCAAATTCGATGGATCCTTCTCTGCCAGGAACTTCACTTCCTTACCGTCCACGACAAGTGCGCCCTCATTTGCTGAAACATCTGCTTGGAAAGGACCATGCACAGAATCATGCTTCAGCAGATGAGCCATAGCAGCGGGATCTCCAAGATCATTTATAGCGACTATATCAAGATCCTTATATCCTGCCCTGAATACAAGCCGTCCGATACGTCCGAAACCATTGATTGCAACTTTAACCATTAATAACACCTCGTTTAAATATTAATCCAAGCCAAGAACCCCCGATTTAAAAAAGTTTTGTTTCACTCGTTTTAACAACCCAACCCTAAAACCAAAGGCTTATCCCTTCAAATTTCGCTCTCTGAGGCTGTGGAAAACTTTATATAGAGCTGAAGTAATAAAAACATCAGAAAATGAACACCCTGATTGACAAAAAAGACGTTTCCAAGTTTTTTGACCGATTAAAAGGCCAATATGAGATAGTAGGGCCTGTAAAAAGGGAAGAAATCATCGCTTTTGACAAGATAAGCTCATTTGATGAAGTAGTTCTAGATAAACAGTCAGATTTTCCACCTAAAAAGTATTTCCTGCCCCAAAAACAGGAACTTTTCAGATACCATAAACAGAAAATCACACAAAAGCTCCCGGAGAATAAACGCATCGTCATCATGAGGCCATGTGATGCGAACGGAATCCTCACACTCGATAAGGTGTTCCTCGATGAAAATCCGGACCAGCTCTACCAAAAGAAACGAGAAAACACTCTTCTTTTCGTATTCAAGTGCCTGACCCCCTGCAAGAATGGGTTCTGCACTTCTCTTAAGACTGACGAAACCACGAACTACGATCTCTTGTTCGTTGACATAGGTGATAAGTATGTCGTGTCCATCGGAAACAAGAAAGCGGAGGAGCTAACAAAAAACAAGCTATTCTCCCAGATCATCAGGGAAGGGAAGGTCAATCTGACCTGCAACCGAAACCTCGTAAACGTAGAGAAACTCGAGGCTCACTTCGATAATCCTATATGGGAGAAAGAGACTGAGAAATGCCTGTCCTGCAACGGATGCAACGTCGTCTGCCCAACCTGCTTTTGCTTCAACGTGATAGACATCCCGGATCTTGACCTCACAAAAGGCAAGCGGATACGGTTCTGGAGCTACTGCCACTCAAAAGACCACACCAAAGTCGCAGGAGGCCATGTGTTCCGAGAGGACCGAGCTAAAAGGTTCAAGCACAGGATCTACCACAAACTCAAATATTTCAAGGAACAGACCGGAAGGCAGCTATGTACAGGATGCGGAAGATGCATCGATGTCTGCCCTACCGAAATCGACATGGTCAAGATCATCAACAACCTAAAAGACTGAAAAATGGAGAACCCATATATTCCCACATTCGTGAAGATCGAGAAAATCACCAAGGAGACCAGTGATACATCGACGATTCGGATAAAGATGCCATCAGACTGTGATCCCGGCACATTCGTCGAGATGTCAATGCTTGGAATCGGAGAAGCGCCTATCTCTATCTGCTCCCATCACGAGAGCTCGATGGACCTATGCATCAGGAACGTCGGACGGGTCACAAGCAAGCTCTTAGATCTCAAAGAGGGGGATAAAGTCGCTGTCAGAGGACCATACGGCAATGGATATCCAATGAAGAGATTCATGTACCAGAACCTGCTTATCATCGGCGGAGGAACAGGCGTAGCACCACTCAAAGGAGTGATTGAATACGCACTAAAGCATCAGAAGGACTTCAAGGATGTCAATATATTCTTCGGATTCAGAAGCCCTCCAGATATATTATTCAAGAAACATATCACGAAATGGAAAGACAAATTCAATCTCAAGATCACAGTAGACTCCCCTGATGATAAATGGAAGGGAGAGAAAGGAGTGATTACAAAGCTACTAGAGAAAGCTGACCTGAACCGAGACAACACTATCGCTATCACATGCGGGCCGCCTATCATGATCAAATTCGTGATCGAGACGCTAAAGAAATATGGTTTCGAAGATGACCAGATCTATGTCTCACTCGAAAGACTG
>JAUUYB010000026.1 GCA_030590605.1 Candidatus Woesearchaeota archaeon | reverse complement strand
GGGTCTTCCCTTTCTGGAATCCTGCAAGGGCCTGAGTCCGCTGGGCCTGGCTCTTGTTTCCGTGGATAGCGTCTGCATTGATCCCTACTGCATTCAGTTTCTTAGCGACCTTATTCGCCCGGTGCTTAGTCCTCGTGAAGACAAGAGTCTTTCCGAGATGACCTCTTTTGAGGAGGTCTATCAGGACAGCATCCTTATCTCCCTGATCCACGAATAGGACGCGCTGCTCGATCCGTTCGACAGTAGTCGCCTGCGGAGTCACCTCGACATGGACAGGATGTTCAAGCATCGAACGTGCCAGCTTCTCGACATCTTTTGACATAGTCGCTGAGAAACAGAGAGTCTGCCTCTTATTCGGAGTCACTGCAATTATCTTCCTGACGTCATGAATGAAACCCATATCGAGCATCCTATCAGCTTCGTCAAGGACCAAAACCTCTACCTGATTGAGTCGGATGTGACGCTGCTGCATCAGATCAAGCAGCCTTCCAGGAGTCGCTACGAGAATATCGACTCCCCGCCTGAGAGCATTCACCTGAGGGTTCTGGCCGACTCCCCCGAAAATGACTGTATGTGTTATGTGAAGGAATCTCCCATACGATCTACAGCTATCCCCGATCTGCGCTGCAAGCTCCCTTGTCGGCGCTAAGATGAGCACACGAGGTGCGCCTCCTGGAGAGATGACCTTCTTCTCGGTCAAGTGCTGGAGTATAGGGAGGAGAAATGCTGCAGTCTTACCAGTCCCTGTCTGTGCGATCCCCATCAGGTCCTTTCCTTCCATCAACGGAGGAATAGCCTGCTCCTGGATAGGGGTCGGACTAGTGTAACCTTCGCGTCCTAAAGCGCGGAGGAGCGGTTCGATCAGGTTCAGTTTGGAGAATTCCATGTTTTTACCTTAAAAAGAAGTGCTTTGAGGGGCTATTTAAAGCTTTGGGAAAACCGGGCTAAATCCAAAAAATGCTCCCAAATGTGCATGCGAGTTGGAAACGTGTTGAGATTAGCAAAAAATCAGTGTAATAAAAATTGTTAAGTGGTAATAGATATGAAAAGCGGTAATTAAAAATAATACTAATAAATGGAATTGACATAAGAGTTTTGAATGAAAATGACCAATTATCAAACACAAATTATAACTGATGGGAAGAATGATACTGAACTGGACTTATTTGGAGAGATACAGATGGCATTCAAAGATTCATCAATAATATGCAATATTGATATGTCAGATATAGACCACTACAATCACCACAGGCATTTAAATAATGCAGCCTATCCAAGATATTTCGAAAAAGGAAGAGATGATCTGGCTACAATAAATGGGCTGGATAAAGAGACCTTACTCCCTGGTGATATCGCTTTCTTGGTCAAAAATGCTTATTATGATTATATCACCCCAGTATTAGAAAATCAGGAAGTGGAGATCAGATCAAGAGTGGTTTCAGTCAAAAGAGCAAGGGTTTTTCTTGAGCAAGAAATGATTTATGATGGAAAGGCCGTATCTAAATGCGCTGCAGAATACTTTTTTATGGATCTTAAAAGAGAAAGACCAATTAGACCTCCTTCTTCAGTTTTTCAGTAGATTAACGAATTATTCAACCTCTTTGAGATTTGTAACCAAATTGGGTTCAGTTCCAATTTGTTGCCTGGCAAGCATATTAATCATCGTCTTCATACTCGCCGTACTTCTTTATGCAGTTGGGTCTTTCTTCAGCATCTAGAAGATCACATACATCAAGGTCATCATAGTATGATGCGTACCAAGCCAAACAGTCAGCCCTATCCCAATCAGTTGAAGCGTCTAAACAGTATTCCGGTTTTTTTACACCAACTGAAAGTCTTGAAATACAATATATTTTAATTTTTGGATCCTGCTCTTCATTGCAGATTTTTGGGTTGTCAGTTTTTATTGCGACTTCGCCAATACATTGTGCTTTCAATTCTGAAGTATGCTCTCTACACACATCTGCATTACCAGTAATTTTGGCTAAGCTTAAGAAACAGGTCTCTCTGTTCGTTTCGTCTTCAATATTCTTACAAAGTTCAGGATTTTCTTTCTTCTCTGCTATGGTTGTTAGGCATAAATCCTCAAACGTTGATTTCTTACATAAAGAAACATCCAGTTTTTCGACAGCGACTTCATGATAACAAGATTTTCGACTTGATTCCTTAGTTACGTTCTCGCAAATACTTTCGTCCTTATTATCTTCTGCTATCTGCCTTAAACAATTATCTCTTCTTGTTTCCTGCTCGATCTCATCACAGATGTTTGCCTTTCCCTGATCAATGGCCACTTCTTCATAGCAGCGCTCTTGTCTGGTATTTGTCTTCGCAGGAGTTTCACCCTCTAAAGTCTTGCAAAGATCTGGATTGCCCGAATCTACTACTTCCTGAATGCCTTCGTCAACAACAAAGAACTCGCATCCCATAATGAATACTGAAAGAAATATTAATAGTGTGAATATTATGCTCTTCATTCTTGAATTGTTTTTTGTTGTACTTATAAATTTTTGTAATGCTTTAATAGAAGTGATGCATCAAAAATTGACTTGCAATCTTAAAGTGTCTGAGAAACTGAATGGAACCTAAAAAACCAAATAATTTTTAAATACACTAATTCTAGATTTTACTAAAAAGGGGGGATATTTAGATATTACCAGCAAATAGACTATTTAATCGGGGAATCGTACTACTAAGTATTTTCTTCCTTCTCTTGACCTTCCCTCTGATCTACGGCGAAAATATCAAGCTATCTACTGATACATCAAACAACACCAAACCATCTATCACGCTGAATAAAGAGGGAGTTCCTGTTGCGGTCTGGCAATCTGATGATGGTGTCGGAAATATCAGGATAACAGATGTCGAGAGAAAAACAGTCTTTACCGTAGCCTCAGGGGCCCTGTTTTCGAACGCAGAGGCCCATATCGATGACGAAGACCGGGTCCATGTCCTATGGGAGGAAGAAGTCACGGATAATCGTTCACTGCATTACCGGCAATATATCCATCGATGGTTCTATTCCACTTTCACGAATAAGGTCAGCACGATGACGATCGCAGATGAAAACTATGGAAATCCCTCGATGGCTGTCAATGAGCATGGGGATGTCCATATCGTAGCGGATAGGCCAATCAATAATATTTCTGCAGTCTATTATATGAAGATCGACAAGTGCGGGCAGACACTTGTACCGTTCTCCTCGATATCTGAAAACATCCAGGAGTCAAGCATCGCAGACATACGATATGCCAATAATTCGATATATTATGCTGCCTGGCAAAGCAACACAACAGGCAACAACGAGATATATGCAAGATATGCAGGGCAGGACCTGAGCATACCTCAGATCAATCTCTCAGAGGAATATCCAGGAAACTACTCCAGCTTCGAGGTACAGGCACTCGTCAAGAACGAGGGTATCCATGTCACAGGGGTCTATGTCAGTTTCTATGACAATGGCACCCTGATCGGAAATTCGACTGTAAAACCGGTTGGGGCGAACTCAAATGAATCGTTCTGGATCGATTACAACACCTCCACCATAGGGAACCATTCGTTCACCGCCGTGGTAGACCCGATGAATCTCCTTGTAGAGATAGATGAATCGAACAATAACCTGACATATTTCCATACCATATATAATGACAGTGACAACGATGGAGCGAGCGATGTCCTGGAGCTCCAGTATGGTACCAACACCTCGAACCCTGACTCTGATGGGGACACCTTGATTGACGGTGATGAGATCAAGAATTATTTCATGTACGATATCATAGAAAGCGAGGATTTCATCGATTTCAACTACAATCCTAATATCGACGGACCCATAGACAGCAGCACACTCACTGATGATTATTTCTACCCAGTCAAGATGAACCAGTTCTCAGTGAAGCTGTATACAGATGGTTCAGACCTACTGCATAAGAACCAGTCAGAGATCATCCTCGAATTGAACATATCTGAACCTGGTCACTATACAATCACTACCTATGGTGTCGGGGACGTCGGCTTCACGAACGAGTACTTCAGCATAACCCTCGAGGAGATGACAGAAGAGGTCATCTTAGGCTCAATCGACATGGAGGTCGTCGGGACCGCTGTCGGGATCGTGAATCCGACAAGGTCAATAAAGGAGTATATCGCGGTCTCAGTAGGGACAGGCGTCACAAGGATAGCAGGGTACAACTCGAATTGCGGAGGGGGGTCATGCCAGACCTCCACCAAGCTGTACGTCGGGAGATACTCTATTGAGAACTATTATTATTTCGACACTCCGACTATCTATAACATAACATTCGGGATAACGCTTCCTTTCGACACGAGCTATCTTGACTGCAAGTTCCAGGACAGCGCTGACAAGATAACTACAGTGAGTGTCGGCACAGGCGCCTTTGTCGTCTATAAGAAGGGGATAAATGCCACAAACATGGATAGTGACGGTGACTGGCTGTACGACAATTATGAAGTGAACCATAGCTGCAGCCTTTTCAATTCTGATGCTGATGAAGATGGGATCAGTGATTACGATGAGGTCCTGGTTTTACTGGGAGGGGGCTATGTAACAAACTGTATCAACAGGGATACTGACTCTGATGGGATATTAGACGGGATAGAGATCGGACTGAACGGCACCGATTCTGATCCCAATACCATATGGGACACCGAGATGCCTAATCATGGTTTCAATTCCAGGATGAATAATGACTCGGATCCGACCACTACGACAGACCCGACAGATTGGGACTCAGATGATGACGGGCTTCCGGATGGCTGGATTGACGGATGGATATATGATGGAGGCTGGAAAAGGCAACGCGCAGAGGGATGGTACCCGCCTGGAACGGATTTCTCAACAGAGAACTCAATCAATATCACCCGGCAGAGATGGGAGGGTGAAGACCTTGACTGTGATGGCAGCGTCAACACATCAAAGCCATTCGAAATGACAGGAGCAACTGTGATAAATTGCACCTGGTGGATGTATTCTCTTTTCAATTCCTCAGAAGGTGAGAGCGACCCGAATTCAGCGGATACTGACAACGACAGTATGGATGACGGTTGGGAGATCAGGTACGGACTGAACTATCTTCTCGATGATTCAGATGAGGATGATGACGTCGTCGGCGGTGACATCAACATCCTTCAGCATGTCGCTATGAATTATGAAAAATCGTATCTCAAGAAATCATATAATGAGATGGAACGGTTATCTGTCTGCTGGAACATCACCGGCTGGACAAATGACGGGCTGACGAACCTCCAAGAGTACACTGCACGTACTAACCCCAGATTCAATGACACAGATCATGACAATCTGACTGACTATCAAGAAGCCTCATCCGTGGTATTACGCACCAGTATCGTGAACGGATCGTACTCGGTCGCAGGATATGCGATTCCATCAGCGTGGATATGGTTCAACGACACTGAGTTCAAATATAACCGGACAGAAGATCATACGTATGCCGATATCATCGACCGAAAAGACATATACCAGCAGAACCATGATGACACCCGTGTGCTGATATCCTATATCGGAGATGGCGGAAGCATCGAATTCATGCCTGATACCAATGAGATATGGATATGGGAACCGGAAAAATCAATGACATACTCCGCAAATTCCAGATATGGCGTAGGAGAGGCAATAATCTACACGACAGCGACCGGAACGGGCTATAATGATAGCTCGCTGCCCCTGTTTGCATACCGGGATCAAGAGATATACAAGACAGACCCGAACAACAATGATACAGACAGCGATTCGATCATGGACGGAGATGAGAATAACTGGAGCATCGATTTTGATGGCGATGGGATCGTAAATGCACGGGATCTTGATTCAGACAATGACCGTCTGGCTGATGCTTCATATACTGAAGGAGGGATCCTTTCAAACTATTATTTTGTGGAATGGTCTGACCGGGACAATGATACGATACCGGATAACAGCGATTTCGACATGGATTCCGACGGATATCTGGACGGATATAATATTACTGTAAGTATCAGTGGCTCCAGATATGCGAGGCTCCTGGATTATTTCACATCAGACCCTATCAATAACATAACCTATGTGGAAAATGCGTCACATATAACCTTCATCGGAGAGATGGATATCCATACTTCGTCCTTATGGCCTGATACTGATAGTGACAGCCTGCTCGATGGAGAGAACATCACAGTCCATTCATCAGATTCAAGATATGGCCATTTCCTTGCCAACGACATCGCGTATATCGACAATGATCCCTGGTTCACTTTCATCGGTGAGGCAGGTATAGGGACAGATCCAAGATACTGGGATACAGACGATGATGGGCTGGCAGACGGTTATAACATCACTGTACATTGGGATGGATTTCAGAGATATGTCGGAGAACTGGAAGTTGGGACTGACCCATTGGTCAGCGATACAGACGGCGACGGACTTCTAGATGGTGAGGAAGTATATCTCTCAAGGGTTGATATCACGCTTATGAACGGAGTCAGGCAATATACTTACACTAGTTCAGATCCGCTCGTGAACGATACAGACGGCGACGGCCTGAGTGATTTCTTTGAATATAACTATCTCAATCCGCGATTGAATGACACAGACGGCGACGGAATCCTCGATGGTGATGAAGACAGGAACCAGGACGGCCTAAGAGATGCTAATGAATCTGATCCCTTAAAACAAGATACTGACAATGACCGCTTGCCGGATGGCTGGATCGATTTCGACGATGATGGGAATCCTGATAACGGTGAATTCGAGGATGAAAACCTAAATGGTGTCCAGGATCCTGGGGAGACAAAGGCATACCAATGGGATACTGACGGTGACGGCCTGCATGACGGGCTGGAGAGAGCAAGCGTCATCTTCAGGACAAACATCCCGAATGAACCCTATAACTATTCAGATGGTAGACCAACACTGAGTGGAAAAGATTATAGTTATACCTCAGGCACGAGTTGGATCGCCTTGACTGCGCCGCTGATCAAGCTCAAACCAGGTCGTGAAGGGAGATTCGGATATGATGAACTCCTTCTCTTCTACTTCTGGAGTTTACGTAATTGTCAAGGTTACCCTGACCCGCTTATTGAAAGAGGGCTGACCAAACTGAATTTCACGACACCTCAAGGTTACCCTATCTTCTTCAATCCCTGGCGTGAAAATACCGAGACAATCAATCTTGGAGGGACGAATGTATGGCAAAGCAAAGTTTATGGGGAGATAGTCGTAAGGGTTGACAATACCACCTGGGGGAACGAGAGCAATTACACCATCTACTATTACTTCCAGAGAAAGATGACTTCTGTCGAGGATTTTTTCCATACAGGATATAGGAAAGAGAGGACCAAGATCATCAATACTCATGGTTTCATGAAGAACGCATTCCCTCCGGGAGAGAGCTTCATCGAGCTGACAAATAATGTCTCCAACCCACTTGTCAATGATACAGATAATGATAACATCTCAGACTATTGGGAATATATGAAGCTTGGGGACTGGGACAGGGATGGAGACGGACTGATCAATATGTTGGACAATGATTCGGACAATGATGGGATACTGGATGGTGACGATCTTTGGCAAAGAATAAACGATTCCAATAATGTGACACATTTCGTACAGCGCTGGTCCTTTGACTGGGACGGTGATGGGTACCCGAACTGCCTTGACCCGAAATCTGACAACCAGCTGAAAGATGAACCTGAAAATGAGTCTGAGATCAAGCTAGTAGATGGGGAAGAGGATGACAATGATATCACACATAATATGTCTACAACAACTTCGCCGAATGACAGGAACGGAAAATACGATGGATACCCTGAATATAACCCTCTTGGAGGTTCTGATTCTGACGCTGACGGGCTTCCTGATTCTTCTGAAGACCTAATAGATATCCGGCCCAATGCGACCAACTGGGATACTGATGGTGATGGTCTCAGCGATGGCTATGAACTCTCAGCCGCAGCCATACGATATGATGTCGATGGAGATGGCAAGATCAACCCTAAGGATATCGACAGCGACGGAGACGGACTTTATGACGGCAACACGACCATGGTAGACAACACCAGCCAGACGTTCATTGATTTTGTCGCAGAAGGGCTCATATATCGGGATCTGCTCAACGGCACAGTAATATTCTATGGTGAGACAACTCTCGGATTGAACCCTTACAATATCCATAGCGATGCTGACTTGATCGCTGACGGGATAGAACCCAGATACTGGGAGGACACAGACGGCGATGGACTCATCAATGCGCTTGACATGGATTCAGACAATGACAAGATAGAGGATTGGGTCGAAGACAAGAACAGAGATGGAGATTTCACCCTATACAACAATTACTCCTATGAGTGGTTCGAGACGAATCCACTCCTGAATGACACAGACGGCGACGGCATCAGCGATTATGATGAGTTGAATTACAGACCCACAAGGACCATAACCAATCCATGCAGCGTAGATACTGATGGAGACGGATATTCAGATTCAAAAGAGATAGAGATGGGGCTCAACCCGAATTATGAGGACAGCGACCGGGACGGCATCCCTGACGGCCAGGACCTGCTGCCTAACTCATTCACAACCAATCGTTATGGCCACGACCAGATGGACAGAGTCTGGCGTTGGAACGATGTCTATTTCACAGGACTCATCGATGTGAACGAGCTTGATTTTGGATTATTCACAGGGGATGAGGATTGGGGCGGCAGGAAGGCAGGTTACGCCAAGAAAATCTCTTCATGCTCCAATCCTGAAGATGTCGGGTATGAAGGTCCTGGTTCATGCGTCATCAACCATACCTGGTTGAGCGATGAGACCGGCATGATCGATGAAGGATGGTATATCTATAACGCCCAAAGGAAACAGCCTGACGGGAACGAAGTATATCCTAAAGGATTTTACAAAGAGTCTTCCCAGGACATCTATAACTGGTATTTCTCGATCGATATCATCAACTCATCCATGCATAACACCAAATACTCTAGTGGTTACAACAATCTCTATAAGGCATATCTTGCGAAGGATGTCGACCAGACCCTGATGTTGGAATTCTCAAGAGGAAATGGGATACAGAATGAATGGTTCCAAGATAAGCATCATATCAAAGAACGGGACAACCTCATGTCCGGTGCGTACGAACAGCTGGTTTTAGAATACAAAATATACAGGAACACGAACCAGACCATCCCCCAATACTCAACTAACCGGACAGCTCACTTGAATCCTGATTACAAGCCAATATACACAAGTTATGCAATAGCGCATGAGGTATCAAGGAACCTTGAAATGAAGAATATATTAGGTGGCGATAATTACAGGGGATACACTGCGAAGATCAAGATCAAGACGACTGATTTCAATGTCACTGAAGATTTCTATTTCATCTCCATCACACCAGTGAAGTTCTCTTTCTGGTATAATTCCCTCAACAAGATTGAGACGATGACAGGGAAAAGCAATATCAATGCCGCCACTCTCAACCTCCTGAGTTCGTTCACCCACCATATAGAGCAAGACCCCAAGCTCGTCCTGGGGAAACCTGAAATGAACATGAGTGAATTTGCTGACGCGCTCATAGCGAACATGCCGGCTGGACACTCCACTACCACAATCGGAGGGCAAAAAGTGCTGAGCTTCAATGTCTCTGACTATGACCCAAGTGACCTGACTACATTAAATGGGATTGTGGAAGAGAACGTAGGCGATTATGATTCCATAGTCCTATCAGGAACCAGCCTCAGCGTGATCCTTCCTTTCAGGAATACCCTGAGGAACTGGAGTGTCGAATGGAACTCAATCGAGACCTATGAGAATATCACCAACACGCAGAACTTCTTCGGTTCAGAAGCGACTATAGTCGACAAGGTCATCATCGTGCCATACAAACTACACAATTTCTATAATATCCAAGATAATTATTCCAGATGGGGACAGGGTTACAGAAAGCCAGTAGCGCACAATGTCACACACAAGGTCACGAACTATGATGGATATACCCACCATTTCAAAGAGATATCACCAAGCGAGATCATCATAAATGTCGATTATAAAAATGCCAGCATAGCCCAAAAGGTGAGATTCACCGAGAACTCAACAACAGAAAGCACCTCGCTCTATAGGGCGAGCCATTCAAACATCAGACCAGCCACATTCACCCACGGTATCTCATGGTACGGAGGGCAGAAGGAACTGAAGTACAAAGATGTCGTAACGACCAAGGTATCAGACAAGGTCAACCAGAGCATGCTTGAGATAACATCCAGCATCTATAACGAGCTCAATGACCCGTATGTGGATGCAGATTTCATCTCTGTTGTCCAGCATAAGAACCAGATCACAGCTGTATTCCTGAAAAACAGCAAAGTGACCGCTCTCAGTTATAATTATGATCCTCTTGAGTCTGTTCAGGACCGATACAGTGATCAGATAGCCACTTACGAGATTGCCTCGGAGGTAGGCGGAGGAATAGCTGAAGCTCTTGGAAAGGACGTCGAGATCCCGTATCTGAGCGATGGTATCGCAATCGCAATGGTAGGCTATAATAGT
>JAUUYB010000102.1 GCA_030590605.1 Candidatus Woesearchaeota archaeon | reverse complement strand
TGTTGGTTATCCTGACAGGTATCCGTTGGTATGGTTCTTTTTCGCATATTTCATAATTTCCTGTGAACTCAGTGAAATAATCTTCTGAGTCATCAAAGTATCTGATGACTCCCCCTGTCGCAAGATCATAATCATAACAAGGAGTGATTATTGCTTTTAGTGTCTCCTGCTTGATGATATTGTTTTTCTCTGCTTTGATCTTTAATGGGATATCGAAGTCTCCATGCATAGAGCATTGTCCTTTCATATAGATATAGACAGTCTTCTTCTCTCCTGGATTCAGAATTAATGGGTTCTCTGAGAGCGTGATGATAGATTTGAATTCATTGCTGGTTCCGATGAGGAATGATTCTTTGAATGAGCCTGTATTCGTGATATCTACTTCCCATTGGAATGTAGTGCATGGGCATCCTTCGATGTCCAGGGTCTCAACAGATAGTTCGAAATTGTCGCAAACATTTACTATCACTTCCTGATAGATTACTTTTTCAAGGCCGTTCGAGGTCTTGATAGATGTCTGGAGATCAAAGTTGCCTTTGGTGTTGCATGGAGCGGTGATGAGGTTCTCTGCTTTCTCTGTTTGTCCGCCTTCTATGGCGAGCTTTGAGGGAAAGACTGTTGACCAGGCTGCTGCCTTGCCTTCTTGTTCTATTGTGTAGAATCCAGGAAGCACGACGAAATCTGATATCGTCTCTTCAGTATTATCACCTATAGATATCGTGAGTTGCTGTGATGGTGAGTTAAGGTTCTGGATAGTGATCGGATTCGAGACTGTAGTGCACTGGCACATCTCTATTATCTGGGCTGGCGCACTTGCGCTGAAGTCCTCTCCATATGCGATGCTAGAAAGAATGAACAGGGATATCAATGATATCAGGATTGCGTTTCGCATCATGGTTCCTCAACAGGGTTCTTCCTAGGTGAAATAAAAGTAAAAAAAAAGAAAGAAAAAAAACCTAATAATAGGTCTTTCCGTCTTCGTCGAGGTCGTCCTCGTCGTCGTCTCCGCCCTTTAGCTTATTGAACCCGATTATGAGTCCAAGAAGGACAAGAAGCACAACGATGATTGCTAGACCTGTGACAAGACCTTTCTTCAGTTTGTCCCAGTCACCGACGACACTCTCTTCTCCGGCTACGACATTAGCAGTGAATGGAATCTGCTTAAGTACAGTAGCGTCAGATTTGACGGTCACGGTAAACATCCTCTCTCCTTTAGCAGCAGCTGAGTCTGCGGTTAGGTAGAGGTAGACAGCCTTCATCTCTCCTGATCCAAGGACGACGGTGTTAGCTGGGCTTAGTTTGGTTGTAGCCCAGTCATCGACTCCTTCAACAGATAGGACGTAGGTTTTGCTGGTCTTGCCTGCGTTGGTGATGGTTAACGGATAGACGACTCCGCCTTCACCGGTTGGAACATCCTGGGTGGTTGATCCGACGCTGATGATGGTCTGGGTAGAAGGTTCATCATTTGAATCTTCTTCGTCTGCGACTCCGCATCCGTCACCTTCGACGACATTTATGAATGTCTCTTCGGTTACGGTCTCATAGCCTTCGTCATATACGACTTCAGCCATGACCTTGTAGGTTCCAGACTCTGTGCAGGTCGGGATCCTCATGTAGAGTTCCTCTGAGGTGGTTGACTCGTCATCTTCTAGCTCATCGATATAATCTGATGCGCTGAGTCCGAGTGCAGGGATGCTCACCTTGACTTTAAGTCCGTCTTCGGTGTTCTCTCCATAGTTCTTTACCCTTAGGGTAGCTAGAAGAGCTCTTCCTGCGACGACTTCATTCTCAGGGGAGAGTACGACATCCTTGATTACGACTGAGTGCCTTGCGCCCTCAACTCTAAGATTGTAGAGTCCTTCGAAAGCTGGTCCTGTTCGTCCGCCGATTCTGACTCTTAGGTCATAATGATCTTTGTCAGCGTTATTTGGGATGCTTACAGAAAGTGTCTTGTATCTGGTGTCATTCTCATCCATGTCAAATGTTGACGAGGAGTCTGAGATAGCGTTGTGGTCGTTGTATTCATAGCCGAGGATATCGACTTCAATTTCGATATTCTCTTCTGCTCCAGAATCTGCCTGGAGTTTAACTTTGATTTCCAGCTCTTCTCCAAGTTCAACGACGATGTTGTCTCCAACTTCATATTTTTCGTCATTGACCCTGACATATTCTATGGATGGTAGTGCAGATGCAATCCCGGTCATAGCTATGATTCCGAGTAGGAATACAGCAAAGATGCTTACAATTTTTCCTTTCATATTCGATTACCCCCCTCAAATTGTTTTATCATCATTTCTGAGAGATTTATTGGGTAGTATAGGGGTTTCATATATAAAGGTTTCTACTTTTTGCCTATACTACAGTAGTTAAAAACTTTAACCATTGAGCAGTAATTACAACTCATATATAAATTTTATTGTTGTACATGATATATCCGAAAGCGTATTCTCTCGAGGAGAAATCAAGATATTCTAGTTGAAATCATGCTTTTTTAGGGAATCAGCAAAGATTTAATAATCTTGCGGACTTCTTAGATGTAATGAATGTTGCAATTATTGGGGGAGGGCCTGCAGGATGTAATACGGCAAGATTGCTCGCACTCTACGGGCATGATGTCGATATCTATGAGGAGCATAAAGCGATAGGTTCCCCTATACAATGCACAGGGATAGTCTCTCACTCGATAGTGGACCACATCCGGCTTCCGGATAAGGCTGTCATGAATATAATAAGAGAGGTCAGGATACATGGTCCGAAAGTATCTCCAATTTCTATAAGATTCAAGAAGCCTAATTTCATACTCGACCGCAGGCTGTTCGATAATCATCTCGCAGACCTGGCAAGATCTGCTGGAGCCAAGATTCATCTCGGAAAGAAGATGACTGGCTTATCAAAAAAAGGTCTGATCGTACATTTCGGGAACAAAGAGGCAAGACCAGATATTGTCATCGGTGCGGATGGTCCTGCATCGACAGTCGCAAATATGGTCGGCAGGAAGAAAGGGGAATTCTGGACCGGACTACAAGGAATATTCAAAGAGGATCATGATGATACTATAGACTTCTTTCCTTTCATCGGCACTCTTGCCTGGAAGGTACCTGCAGGCAAGGGAAGGGTCAGGGTAGGAGTGATCGCGAGGAAGGATACCAGGAAGATTTTCGATGGTTTTGTGAAGAGAGTTATCGGTAACAAGAAACCGATTGAGATGCAGGGAGGGTTGATACCGATATATGACCCTAGACAGAATACTTCTTTTTGGAATAAGAAGGTTTTCCTCCTTGGAGATGCTGCTGGTCAGGTGAAGGCGACTACAGGAGGGGGGATCATCCAGGGGCTTCATGCAGGAAAGATTCTCGCTTCATGCATAAGAAAAAAGACTGATTATGATTCTGCATGGAAAAAAGAGATAGGGAAAGAATTATGGGCACATATGAAGATACGGGAGGTATTGGATAAGTTCAGTCCAGAGGATTATTCAGATCTGATATCCCGTTTCCGGAAAAGAAAGCTAAAAAGCATCCTGGAAGATATTGAAAGAGAATACCCTATGGATCTCGCTGCCCGTCTGCTCCTGAAAGATCCGTCTCTTTTAACTTATCTAAGATTCTTATTTTAGGACTCCGAATTTTGCGATAGTCTCTGCCAGCTCTTGGTGGTCTTTTGCATACTCTTGCAGGGTCACTCCACTCATGACTGCCTCTGTCGCCTGCCTGATCCCTTTTGCGCCATACTTAGGTCCCTGTGGATGCCAATGGCAGCCTCCACCGAATTGGGCGATGATATCTTTTCCCATTATCTTGACGAGTTTAGGCAGCATGCCTGCATGAAGACCTCCTGAACACACAGAGAATACAGGTTTCACTCCTCCCCAATCCTGTTCAAGCATCTTGCGTTGGTTATCCTGTCGTATCATGTCATCTTCCATCTCTTTCTCGATAGCTGTGACCTCTTCTGCAGACCCTTCCATCTTTCCGACAGCAGTACCGATATGGATCTGATCCACTCCGATTAGACGCGCGGTCTTTGCGAGTGTTAGCATAGATACGCCGTGATGATGGTTCCGTGTGATCGCTCCATGCATCGCCCGGTGGGCGTGGATTACCATTCCGAGATCCAGGTCCCTTATGGTCTGGAGTCCTGACCAGCCGCATGTCAATATATCGATCATGATGTATTCGCCGCCGTGTTCTTTGACGAATTCAGCACGCTTGATCATGGTATCTGTGTCTGCTGTGATGTTTGGCATGTACATCTTCTTCTCGCCTGTCTCAAGTTCTGCCCGGTCTCTGAGTTCAAGTGTCCTAAGGACTCTCTTCTCGAAATTATTGAATGACATGCTTGTCAGGTTCTCGTCATCCTTGACGATATCCAACCCGCCTGCCCATGATTGGTAGGCTACTTCTGCATGGTCTGATTCATTCAGTCCGACCTTAGGTTTGACTATGGTACCTACAAGTGGACGTTCTTTGATCTTGGTGAGCTTCCGCACTCCTTCTATCCCGAATTTAGGCCCATGGTATGCCTTGAGTATCTTCTTAGGGAATTCGATGTCTTCCAGCCTGAGATTGTTGAGCACATTCATACCGAAGATGTTTCCGGCGACTGCACTGTAGATCTGCGGCATGTTGCCTGGCTCGAAGAGGTCCACGTTGTATGCGATCTTGATTATGTTCTTTC